>NZ_DBMAFI010000026.1:0-50865 GCF_057864385.1 Bilophila sp.
AGAGGACATCACATCGTCCAAACTTAAGTCGAAGAAAAGTTGGAAGACGCTCAATGTCTTCCAACTTACTTAAGGAAGTTAGAAACAAAAAAATATACTTTCTATATGAATATCCGGATAACGATAGCTATGAAGAGGCTGCGCTCAATGCAAAAAAGCCTTGAACAATAAAGAAATGGCCCCCAGCAATACTATCCACATCATGCTTCTGCGGAAAGTTTCCTGACGGATCTTGCGCGCAGCAGGTAGGCCGACCAGCGTCCCTAACAATACGCCTGGAAGTCCAACTAGTGTGTGCTGCATAACCACGGGAGTGACCAGCCCATAAAGAATGTCAAATATCACGGCAATACTGATACTGAACATAAAAAATGCCCCGAAGATGGCCCGAGCTACGTTCTTATCCCATCCGGCCATCGATGCACATACCGCCAGCGGTGGTCCACCCAACCCCACGGCACCGGTAAACATCCCAGACGCAGCCCCCCAACCTAACCGTGCGAGAACGCCGTCTCCCCATGAACCCCGTAAATTGAGGCCACCCCACATTTGCCAAACGGCAAACGCGATAAGCATGCTCCCTAAAAAAATTTCCAACCCGAAAGCCGGAATGTGTTTCAAGCTCCAAACTCCCAGCCCCACCCCCGGCAGACTCCCCAGCACCAGCATCCAGACAGCCTTCCAATCAGTATAATGCCAGAATCGAATTACCAGCAAAATATTAGTCAGCACAGACAACAGACAGGCTACCAAAATAACCAAGGAAAAATCCATGAACAGCACCATGAGCGGCAAGGCAATCATGGGACCCCCCATCCCCGTAACGATATTAACAAAGCCCCCCAAGAACCAACCGGAAAATGTAATAATATAGGACAACTCCATAATTATTCCCTACATATCCACACTGGAATTTTTTTGAGATGCTGTCTGTATCCGCCGTCACTGGCATGAGAGGCCACCGACAAACCTTCGCACAGTCCACGGAAAGCATCCTGCTCCAGAATGATAGATTCATCAACCTCCATCCCATGCGGCCTAAAATCTATTTAGATATTGACTTTCATTTTCATATAGCTATAGTCCTTCGCAAACAACGACCCTCTTTCATGGATGGCTTCATGACACCTTCTCAAATTTCCTCAGCGCTCCATACGCTTCTTTCCGCTCATCAACCGGTTTTCCTCTGGGGTGCACCGGGTGTAGGCAAAAGCCAGATTGTGGCGAAAGTCGCTGCGGATCGCGGTATGGACTTGCGTGACATACGAGCGGTTCTGCTCGATCCTGTCGATCTTCGTGGACTTCCCCGCCTTGAAAACGGACGTGCGGAATGGTGCCCGCCCGCCTTTCTCCCGGGCCCGGATGATCCAGAACAAGGCATTATCTTCCTTGATGAACTGAACGCTGCGCCGCCATTGGTTCAAGCGGCCTGTTACCAGCTTGTGCTGGACCGAAGAATCGGGGAGTACCGTCTGCCCGACGGCTGGAGCATCATAGCGGCCGGCAACCGTGAAAAGGACAAGGCCGTTACCCACCGGATGCCTTCCGCGCTGGCGAACCGCATGGTACACCTTGAATTTGATGTTTGCCCTGATGATTGGTTCCAGTGGGCACAGCAAGCGGGTATCAGGCGTGAAATAATTGCTTTTCTGCGATTCCGCCCCAAACTGCTCCATGACTTTGATCCGCTTTCCTCCGGGAAGGCGTTCGCCTCTCCGCGCTCATGGGCTTTCCTGTCAGGCATTCTTAATGCCAATCCCGATCCGAAT
The DNA here is from genome assembly GCF_057864385.1 of Bilophila sp. Taxonomy (NCBI): domain Bacteria; kingdom Pseudomonadati; phylum Thermodesulfobacteriota; class Desulfovibrionia; order Desulfovibrionales; family Desulfovibrionaceae; genus Bilophila; species Bilophila sp. Next base: position 1,770 of record NZ_DBMAFI010000026.1, read on the forward strand.
GTGGAATATGAGCTCTTCCGTGGGACGGTGGGGGATGGCGCGGCGGCTGAATTCATGGGATTCCTTCACGTCTGGCGTGAGCTCCCTTCAGTGGAAGATATCCTTGACAATCCGGATGACGCTCTCGTGCCTGATGATCCGGCAGCGCTGTATGCCGTATGTGAAGCCCTTTCAGAAAAAGCTTCCGCTGAAACCGTCAAGGCTCTTGTAGCCTATGCCGGACGCCTGCCCGCTGAATTCGGTGTTCTGCTCATGCGTGACACCGTCTGTCGTGACGAGCGTATCGTCCATACATCTGCCTTTGCCGACTGGGCTCAGGCCAACGCTCACGTCTTGATGTAACATTATGACACCACTCGAACGGCAAGCCCATCTTGCCATGATCCGCGCTAGGGCGGCACTCGTATTGGATCATCCTTTTTTCGGCTCCATCGCCCTGCGTCTGAAGCTGAAGCCGGATCCCACATGCAGTGACCTCTGGACGGACGGGCGTACTCTCGGCTTTAACCCCTCTTATGCCGCCGCATTGTCCGAGGCCGCGCTCATAGGGGCGCAGGCGCATGAGGTCATGCATTTGGCTTGTGCCCATCACGTCCGTCGTAAAGGGCGCGATGCGGCGCTCTGGAATAAAGCTTGTGATCTTGTTGTCAACCAACTTTTGTTGGATGCAGGATTCTCTCTCCCCCAAGGAGCCACACACGATCCGGCTTATGCCGGGCTTTCCGCCGAAGCATTATATTCAGAATTGGCCCGCCTTCAAGATGAACCGCCCAACAAAGGTGCCGAGCGCCCGGAAGTTCAGGAGGAAACCGAACAAGCAGAAGGCGGTACGGGACAATCGGGCGAAGGGAAAGGGGAATCCAAAGATCAAAAAAAAACTACGGAAGGAGAACGCGGCGAGGCCGAACTATTGGGGGGACACGGAGCTTCCGAACACAGTCAAGAGAAAGGCAACGGGCAACAAACAAAGCCCATGGCCTTTACAGGAGAAGTGCGTGATCATCCTGTATTGGACGGCGGCAGCGGAACAGCGCAAAAGCAGGCGGAGCAGGAAGCCGACATTGAACTCGTTCAGGCTATGCAGCGTGCCAAGCATATGGGAGATATGCCGGCGGGCTTTCTCCGTTTGTTCCGAAAACGGCTGCACCCAACATTGGACTGGCGAGGTATCCTTCAACGCTTTCTTGAGAACTGTACGGATGGTGACTCTACATGGACCACACCAAACCGCCGCTACCTTTACCAAGGCATCTATCTGCCTTCGCGGCAGGAACCCCGTATCCCCCATGTAGTGCTTGCCGTGGACAGCTCTGGATCCGTGGATGATACGCTTCTTGAAATCTTCTGTGCCGAACTGTCCGGTATTCTGGAAGACTACGACACTCTCCTGACCGTCTTGTTCCATGATACGCAAGTTCAGTCCGCCCAAACATTTACCCGACAGGATCTGCCATTACGGCTGGCCCCGGTGGGAGGCGGCGGAACGGATTACAGGCCAGTTACCGCGTATATTGAAGAAAACGATCTCACCCCCACCTGCATGATCTGGTTCACTGATCTGGAGTGTGACAGATTTCCGGAGGAACCCGCCTTTCCCGTCCTCTGGCTCGCCGAACAGCCGAACGGGACAACGCCACCTTTTGGTGAACTGGGATATTTCAAAGAACTTCCATCCGCCTAACAATAGGACTACCGACATGCGTATAGAATGGAACATTACCAAACGGCGCGGTAATATCCGCCCTATTCTTCATTACACGGTAACCCTTGAGGAGCATGAACGAGAGTTGGCTCTGCCGTTCATCCGCGTCGCTTCGACCATCCCGGAACCACCCGATTCTTGGCAGGAATTCTGCTATCCCGGACAACATGAACGCTCAGAGAATCCTATGTCTGGAAAAACCTATGATTTAGAAATCCCTTCCCACAAAGGACGCCTCTGGAAACAAAGCTTGCGCCTTCCTTGGCGTGAAGAAAACAACTATCCCGAAATCGAACAATCCTTCAAAAAATTACGAGATGCTTTCGAAGCGGAATTAAAAGCGGCTTATGACAGCCAGCCCATGAATGAATCGAATGCACTTGAAACCAGCTTTGAGTCTCGCCGTTTCATAGCCCCCGGAGTCCTTGCGGAACGTTTTCTCGCCCTCGCCAAAAACGCCAAAGCATCCTAAAAAACAAGAGGGAAATTTCAAGGGCTCTAGGGCTGCGACGGCCAATTGCCTCCTAGGGCCAGCCCTCAAACTGAGCTAGAAGAGAACAGAAGTAATAAAAAAGTAGATTGCTGAAAAATGCTAGCTCTTGTATTTATCAATATATTAATATAGTTACTAACAAAATTTCACTATCATACAGCTTTTCTCTTCCAGGGGATGTCGTCCATCATCCCCTTGATTTCAAAACTTCCTGCAAGCACACGGTACCCCCTCCATCTGCCAGAGAAATACTATTACAGTGAGTAGAAGGGAATAGAGGACAAGGAGAGAGCTAGTCTTGCTTGAAAAAAACTCTGATCAGCAATAGATTAACAAAAAAGACGGTATGAAATAACGTAGGGGAATAAATACTGTAAGGATATTTCATAGATGCAGAAATGGTTTATGCATGTGGACATGGACGCATTTTACGCGTCCATCGAGCAAAAAGACCATCCTGAACTGCGGGGCAAACCGGTTATCGTTGGTGGAGGCGGCCCTCGAGGGGTCGTCAGTGCGGCTTCCTATGAAGTCCGGAAGTTCGGCGTCCATTCCGCAATGCCTATAGCACAGGCATTGCAGCTCTGTCCTCATGCCATTCTCGTTCCTGTGCGTATGGCACGATACGCCGAAGTTTCCCGAACCGTAGTTGATGTCTTGCGCTCGTATTCTCCCCGAGTCGAAAAGGCTTCCGTCGACGAAGCCTACCTTGACGCGACAGGACTGGAGCGACTCTTCGGCCCTGTGGAAGACATGGCCCGGCGCATCAAACGCGAAGTGAAAGAAGTTACCGGAGGATTGACCTGCTCCATCGGGCTGGCCCCCGTTAAATTTCTTGCAAAAATAGCTTCCGATTTGAACAAACCTGATGGACTCAGTATTCTGCCTCCTGATAAGCTGTCCGCTTTTCTCCAATCGCTTCCGGTGGAACAAATACCGGGTGTGGGAAAAACAATGGTGCGGGAACTTCAAAACCTTGCCATCCGGACAGCAGGCGATGTCCTACGCTATCCTAAAATGTTTTGGGAGCGTCGTTTTGGAAAAGCCGGCATCATCCTCTATGAACGGGCACAAGGCATTGATCCACGAGAAGTGGAACCCTATACGCCTCCCAAATCAGAAAGTGCCGAAACGACGTTTGATGTCGACACACGCGATGTAGGCTTCCTTAAGGGCTGGCTTTTTCGCCATGCTGATCGGATAGGTCGCACACTACGGAAACAGCGGCTTCAGGGCCGTGTAATCACGCTCAAAGTCAAGTATGCCGATTTTCGCATCATTACCCGCAGGGTCACACTTGATGCCCCTACTAACGCTACGGAATCCATTTATGAGACAGCGTGTAATTTGCTCGATCACATGCGTCTTGAGGAAAAAATTCGGCTTATCGGCGTAGGCGTTTCCGGTTTCGACAGCTCACCACACCAGTTATTACTCCCTACCCTTGGGAAGGACAGCCGAGCTACAGAAGAACGCCGCATCAAACTGGACAAGGTCATGGATGAGCTCCAAGACAAGTTCGGCCAAACATCGGTCGTACGCGGGCGCCTCTTCCAACAGGTGGCCCCGCCCAAAAAACGAACCTGACTCTTTCCCTTCTGCGGCAAAGTGTCCTATCCCTCTTCCTTTCTCTTCAGCGCACTGCTATACTTTCCTGCCATGAACATCATTATTATGAATAATAGGGCCAGTTTTCTGGTCAGCTTTTGGAGTGTGCTCATCTCCCGCTTGCGGGAAGAAGGGCATCAGGTAACGTGCCTCGTCCCTGCGGGAGATTCCGAAGCCGAAACCACCCTCAAAGGGCTTGGGGCGAATGTCCGTAACTATCCTTTGGATAACAAGGGGTTAAACCCAGTCCATGACTTGAAAACCTGTTTTGCCCTATACAAGGTTTTCCATGAGGAACGCGCCGATATCCTGTATGCGTCCACCATCAAATCGGTTATTTACGGGATCCCGATGGCGGCTTTGGCGGGCATCCGATCCCGTTATGCCATGATTACGGGACTCGGATACATGTTTGAGGCCAATACCCCCGCAAAAAAGATGCTTACGTATCTGGCCTCCTTCCTCTACCGTATTTCGCTTTCTTTTAGTAATGCCGTATTTTTTCAGAATACGGATGATGTCCGGACGTTTCGGGATTGGCATTGCCTCCCGCGCGGTGCCCATGTCGTCATGACCAAAGGTACGGGAGTGGACACGGACAAGTTTGCCGTGGCACCTCTTCCCGAAGCTCCCCTTACATTCCTTCTCGTGGGAAGGCTTCTTGAAGCCAAAGGGCTGTATGAATATGCGGAAGCGGCCCGGATAGTAAAAAAACGGTATCCCAATGCCCGTTTCCAGCTCCTTGGTGCCCCTGAAAGCTCTAGGGGGGGAGTCCCTCTTGAAACGGTTAAGGGATGGGAGCGGGAAGGCATTATTGAATACCTAGGCGTCACGCGTGATGTGCGTCCCTATGTTGGACAGGCGAATGTTATCGTTCTTCCATCGTGGCGGGAAGGGTTGCCGTGTTCGCTCATGGAAGCCATGAGCATGGGGCGTCCCATCGTGGCAACCGATGTTCCCGGATGCCGAGATGTGGTCGTCGACGGGAAGAATGGTTTTCTCGTGCCTGTACGGACTCCCGAAGCCTTGGCAAAGGCGTTGGAATCGTTTCTAGAGGATGGCGCTCTGGCGGCCTGTATGGGGAAGGAAGGAAGAGCCATTGCGGAAACAGAACTGGATGCCCGTAAGGCTGCCGATCTTATCCTCAACGTCATGAAGTTGGTTTCCTAACGAGGACTCACTGGAGGTTTCCCTTGCTTATCAGCGGTTATCGCAAAGGGCTGTTTAAAGTTCTGGATGCCGTCTGCATCCTTGCGGCGCTCAGCATTACCGGCTGGGTCATGTTGCCCGCGGATCTTTCCGTTCTGCACGACTACACAGGGGCGTCGCTGTTTACCGTCGCCTCCTACCTTTTCTTCTTTTATGTGTTGGATGCCTATAACATTGGGGCTGAGGACTTCAAGGACACCACCGGCCGGGTTCTTATAGCTTTCTTCCTTGGCGCCATCGCTTCCGCTTCCGCGTTTTATGCGTTCCAGCACTGGCGTTTCGATCGTAAGACACTGCTGCTGCTTTTCAGCCTGTGCCTTCTGTTCTGCCTCGGCTGGCGTGCGCTCTACTATAAGCACATCGGCCGTTTTGTGCATAAAGCCAGAATCCTGCTCATTGGGACGGATCGCGCAGGGAAGGTACGGCAAACCATTTCCGAATCCCTGACCGACGCCGACATAGTCGGTTATGTGGGCGATTGTGACAACGACAGGGAAATCCCCTATCTTGGCACCCCCATGCAGGTTGAGGAAATCGCCAAACAGCAAAACGCCACCATGATTGTCTTGCTGCCCGACGCTCCCATCGATGAAGACATCGCTACCGAACTGCTGCATGCCAAGCTGCACGGGCAGATGATCGTCGATGTCCGCTCCTTCTGTGAACATATGGTGCATCGGCTCCCCGTCTCACAGATCAGCTCGGAATGGCTGCTCACGGAAGAAGGCTTTTCTCTCAATACCCGAGGCTCCCTGCGCCGCCTCAAACGCGCTTTTGATCTGTTCGCCACACTCGGCCTGCTGCTCTGCACGTCGCCCATCATGCTTCTCACCGCCATTGCCATCCGTGCGGAATCTCCCGGCCCAGTCATTTACCGGCAGCGTCGTGTGGGCCTGTTCGGGCAGGATTTCACCGTTTACAAATTCCGTTCCATGCGTACTGACGCCGAGAAAAACGGTGCCGTCTGGGCCATGAAGTCCGACCCCCGCGTCACCAAAGTGGGGAAAATCATCCGCAAAACCCGTATCGACGAACTGCCCCAGTTGTGGAACGTCCTCAAAGGCGAAATGAGCCTCATTGGGCCTCGCCCGGAACGCCCTGAATTCGTCAGTGAACTTGAGAAGGAAATCCCCTTCTACAGCCTGCGCCACGCGGTCAAGCCCGGCGTCACCGGCTGGGCCCAGGTATGTTATCCTTACGGCTCCTCCGTCGAGGATGCCCGCCGCAAGCTGGAATATGACCTGTACTACGCCAAAAACATGTCCATCCTGCTGGACGTTCGGATCATCCTTAAGACCATAGGCGTGGTGCTCTTCCCCAAGGGCGCACGCTGATTCTTCTCCCTTCTTTCGCCAGAAAAAAGGCATACCGTTTTTCGGTATGCCTTTTTTTGTTTGGCTGTGTTATAGAAAATGGTTGATGCTTTTTTTTGAAGCTCCAAAGGGATAACCGGCAAAATGCCTTAGCCGTGGATCCCGAAGGGGAAAACAGGAAAAAAGGATGTATTTTTCACCGTACTGTGGAGATGAAACAACCACATACTATAACAAAGCCTTTTGTTTTCCCGGCACATTCTAACGACTCAAGGCTCCCAATCCCGCATTTATCATAGTGATCCAGCTATCATGCGGTTGACGGGCATCCCCGAAAAGGCTTCAGTGTAAAACAGATACGGCAGAAGAAGCCGTCCGTACGGATGTGCCTTTTTCCAAGGACACGTCTTGAATGCAACGCTGACCCAAAGAAGGATGTACCCATGTTCAACCCAGAGGAAACCCAGTACGAAGTGCTGCGCCGCAGAGGTATCTGCCGACGTGATTTCCTGAAATTTTGCTCTATGGCGGCGGTTGCCTTGGGCCTTGGCCCAATGGGGCACCTCGAAATCGCCCACGCTATGGAAACCAAACCGTATCTGCCCGTCATCTGGATCAATGGCCTTTCGTGTTCCTGCTGTACGGAATCTTTTATCCGCTCGGCACATCCTTTGGCTTCCGACATCATCCTTTCCATGATCGCGCTGGACTATCAGGACACCATCATGGCGGCGGCGGGCGATCAGGCCATGCAATGTTTTGAAAAAGCCATCAGCGCCTACAAGGGACGCTACATCCTTGCCGTGGAAGGCAATCCGCCTCTGGGCGAAGAAGGCATGTACTGCATCGACGGTGGGCGTCCCTTCATGGACAAACTCCAGCGCGGAGCCGCCGGAGCCAAGGCCATCGTCGCGTGGGGGACCTGCGCCTCATGGGGATGCGTGCAGGCTGCCCGCCCCAACCCCACGCAGGCAACCCCTATCCACAAGGTCATCCACGACAAGCCTATCATCAAGGTTCCGGGCTGCCCCGCCATCCCGGACGTCATGAGCAACATCGTCGCCTACATCCTGACCTATGATCAACTCCCCAAACTCGATTCGCAGGGTCGCCCAGAGGTCTTTTACGGCAAACGTGTGCATGACCAGTGCGTGCGCCGCGCCCACTTCGACGCGGGGCAGTTTGTGGAATCATGGGACGACGCCGCAGCAAGCCTCGGCTATTGCCTCTACAAGATGGGCTGCAAGGGGCCGACGACCTACAACGCCTGCCCCGTTACCCGGTGGAACAACGGGGTTTCCTATCCTATACAGTCCGGCCACGGCTGCATCGGCTGTGCCGAACAGAATTTCTGGGATCACGGTTCCTTCTACGACCGCATCACCAATATCCCACAATTCGGAACCAACACGACGGCCGAAACTGTGGGCGTGGCCGCCGTCGCCGGCATCGGTGCCGGCGTGGTGACGCACGCGGCCATCAGTACCGCCGTGCACCTCAAGCACCGCTACGGCAAGGACAGAGACTGTTCCAAGGAAACCAAGTCCGCACAGGCTGAAAAAAACGATTCCAACGACTCCACCCCTTCTGAAAGGAACTGATCATGGCCTACGAATACACAACGCAGGGATACACCGTTAACGACTCGGGGCGGCGTCTTGTCGTCGACCCGGTTACGCGCATCGAGGGGCATCTCAGATGCGAAGTGAACATCAACGACGACAACGTGATCACCAACGCCGTCTCATGCGGAACCATGTTCCGGGGGCTGGAAATCATCGTCAAAGACCGTGACCCCCGCGATATCTGGGCTTTTGTGGAACGCATCTGCGGCGTCTGTACGGGCACGCACGCACTCGCCTCCGTCCATGCCATCGAGGACGCACTCAAGATAGACATCCCCGACAACGCGAACATCATCCGCAACCTGATGCAACTGGCCCTCTGGTATCACGACCACCTGGTGCACTTCTACCAGCTCGGCGGGCTGGACTGGATCGACGTGGCTTCCGCTTCCAAGGCCGATCCGAAAGAAACATCCAATCTTGCCCAAAGCCTTTCGCCGTGGCCGCAGTCCTCCCCCGGCTATTTCGCCTCCGTAAAGGAAAAGCTGGTTCGCATCATCTCCACCGGACAGCTCGGCATTTTCAAAAACGGCTACTGGGGGCATCCCGGCTATAAGTTCCCGCCCGAGGCCAACCTCATGCTGGTGGCCCACTATATTGAGGCTCTCGACTTTCAGAAAGACGTCGTCCAGATCCATACGGTTTTCGGCGGCAAGAACCCACACCCCAACTGGCTGGTGGGCGGCGTTCCTCTGGCCCTCAACATCAACGCCAAGGGCGGGGCCGACGTCATCAACATGGAGCGTCTTGAGCTCGTCCAGTCGATCATCAAACGCTGCCGTGAATTCTCGGCACAGGTGCTCCTTCCCGACAGTATCGCCCTCGCCAAATCCTATCCTGAATGGCTGCATCTTGGCACGGGCCTCTCCAACCAGTCGCTGCTGGCGTATGGGGCGTTCCCATCCATCGCCAACGACTACTCGCAAAAAAGCTTGCTCATCCCCGGAGGGGCAATCATCAACGGCAACTTCAATGAAGTGTTGCCCGTCGACCTGTCCGACGAGGATCAGATCCGTGAAGAAGTCGGGCGCTCGTGGTACACGTATCCCAAAGGCATTACTTCCCTGCATCCCTATCAGGGCGAAACAGTGCCTCACTTCGAGCTTGGCCCCGCAACCAAGGGCAATAGGACGGACATCAAGCAGCTTGATGAAAACGCGCCCTATTCGTGGATCAAGACACCCCGCTGGCGCGGCAACATGATGGAAGTGGGGCCGCTGGCAAGGACACTTATCGCCTACCAGCTCAAGCAACCGGACATCGTCGCCCGCGTCGATGATCTGTGCGCCCGGATCGGGGCGCCCGTCACATCGCTGCAATCGACTATGGGCCGTATCCTCGCCAGGGCGCAGGAAGCGCATTGGGCGGCCGACACCATGCAGGTCTTTTTCGACAAGCTCATAACGAACCTCAAGAACGGCGACAGCACCGCCGTCTTCACCAACAAGTGGGATCCCGACACTTGGCCGCAGGAAGCCCGCGGCGTCGGCTTCACCGAAGCCCCCCGCGGCGCGCTCGGCCACTGGACGGTCATCAAAAACAAGAAGGTGGACGTATATCAGTGCGTCGTCCCGACCACATGGAACGCCGCACCGCGCAGCGACGGCGGACAACTCGGCCCGTATGAGGCCGCCTTGCTCGGCACAAGGATGGATGTGCCCAAGCAGCCGCTGGAAATACTGCGGACGCTCCACAGCTTTGATCCCTGCCTTGCCTGTGCGACGCACGTCTTGGGGCCGGACGGCAGCGAACTGCTGACGGTCCATATGGACTAAGGAGGACGCCATGAACGAACCTATTCAGGAAGGGAAACCCATCTATGTCTTCCAGCTGCCGATCCGCATCTGGCACTGGAGCATGGTGCTCTCGTTTCTCGTGCTTATCCCCACGGGGTACATTATCGGCAAGCCGTGGCATTCGCTGGACGGCGATCCGACCTACCTTTTTTATATGGGCTATACCCGTATGGCCCACTTCATCGCCGGGTTCATCATCGCCATCGGCCTGCTCTGGCGCATCATCTTCGCGTTCTTCGGCAACAAGTATTCCAGACAGGTCTTCGTCATTCCGTTCTGGAGAAAAAGCTGGTGGCAGGATCTGCTGTCGGACTTCCGCTGGTATCTGTTTCTTGACAGAACCCCGCGCGAACACATCGGGCATAATCCGTTGGCCCAGCTCGGCATGATGACCTGCATCAACCTGCTCATCATCATGATCCTGACGGGCTTCGGCATGTACGTCCAATCGTCCGACTCGGCCATCCTCCAGCCGTTCCATCTGGTGGTGGACTTCATTTACTGGATCGGCGACAGCGGGCGGGATCTGCACAGCTACCACCGCTTGGGTATGCTGTTCCTCATGTGCTTCATCATCATTCATTTGTATATGGTCATCCGTGAAGAAATCATGGGCAAGTCCACGCTCGTCTCGACCATGTTCAGCGGATTCCGGCTGCTGCGCTCAGGAAAGGGAGGCTGATTATGGAACGGATCGTTGTATTGGGACTGGGGAATATCCTCTATGGGGATGAAGGCTTCGGCGTCCGGGTCGCGGAACGGCTCTATTCACGGTATGCCTTTCCCGACAATGTGGAAATCGTGGATGCCGGAACACAGGGGCATCCTCTGCTGGCCTTCGTGGAACGGGCCACACGCCTGCTTTTGCTGGATGCCGTGGACTTCGGGCTCCAGCCGGGAACCATCGTCGAGAAGGACAGCACCGGCATCCCGGCCTATTTGAGCGCGCACAAGATGAGCCTACACCAGAACAGCTTTTCCGAAGTATTGGCCCTTGCGGAGCTGAAGGACTGCCTCCCGGAGGAAATCCGGCTGATCGGAGCCCAGCCTCTGGACATGACCTATGGGAACACGCTGAGCCCCCTGCTGCTGTCGCGGATGGACACGCTGGTGGGTATGGCGCTACATCAGCTTCAGGCATGGGGTGTTCCAAGCCACCCGGCGAACTCAAAATCCGCATTTCAAAATCCTGAGATCTCGCTTGAGCGGTACGTTCCTTTATCAGCCTGATCACCCCACACACTGACTGTAAGGAGCGGGGAGAAAAACTTTCCCCGCTCTTTTCTATGCCTGCCCAAGCGCCAGCGGGCACACGGCGACCGACTAGTTGCACCGGTGCTAAAAAGATTCTACCCCACACTGAACGCCCTACCGCAACAAAATCCTTTTTCCCCGCACTATCCGCCTCTGGACATTCCTTCCACCCTACGGGTATGAAACATAAAAATATCCGATTAGGGAGATGAGGACGTGAATATAGACGGAAAAGCATATCGGACGATCTGGCTTGACGAGGCGGATCGTCTGCATGTCATTGACCAGCATGTACTGCCCCATCGTTTCGAGACGGCGACGCTCACATCGTTCAGTGCGGTTTGCGACGCCATCAGGAACATGCTCGTCCGAGGCGCGGGGCTCATTGGTGCAACAGCCGGATACGGCATGTGGCTTGCAGCCTGCGAAGCTCCCGCAAAGGATACTGAAGCTTTCGACGCCTTCATGTCCGACGCCGCAACCGCCTTGAAACGAACCCGCCCCACGGCCTCCAATCTGGCATGGGCCGTTGACCGCCAGCTTGCCGCCATGACGCGGGGGAATTCCCCGGAAGAAAAACGGCATATCGCCAAAATAACCGCCCAAGCCATCGCCGACGAAGACGCCGAGGCATGCAAGTCCATCGGCGTGCATGGAAAAACGCTGCTTGAAGCACTGGCGGTAAAAAAAACAAACGGGGGCCCCATCAATATCCTGACGCATTGCAACGCGGGCTGGCTGGCCTTCGTCGATCACGGTTCGGCCCTGTCCCCCGTGTACACGGCACATGACGCGGGGCTTCCCGTGCATGTGTGGGTCGACGAAACCCGTCCCCGCAATCAAGGTGCAAGCCTCACGGCGTGGGAGCTCTCACGGCACGGCGTGCCTCACTCGCTGATCGCAGACAATGCGGGCGGGCATCTCATGCAGCACGGGCAGGTGGACATCGTTATCGTCGGCGCGGATCGGGTTACCCGCAGGGGTGATGCGGCCAACAAAATCGGGACGTATCTTAAGGCTCTGGCCGCACATGACAACGGCGTTCCCTTTTATGTGGCGCTCCCCTCCTCGACGTTCGACTTTTCCCTTGATGACGGCGTGGCGGAAATCCCCATTGAAGAACGCGGATCTGCTGAAGTCCGCATCATGAGCGGGAAAATGCCCGACGGCAGCGTGCTTGACGTTCAGATTTGCCCGGACGAAACTCCAGCCCGAAACTGGGCGTTCGACGTCACCCCGAATAGGCTCATCACAGGGCTCATTTCCGAACGCGGCATCTGTCAGGCCACTCAAGAAGGCATTGCCTCCCTGTATCCCGAATCCCTAGGAACGGCACGCCATGACCGCTGAACCGATTGACGGCGTCGTCAAATACCAAGCCAGCCATACGGTGGGAGACATCAAGACGTATCTTTGTACTTTGCCTGCCAAACTACGGGATACGGCGCTTGATGCGCTGACGCTTTTTCCTGAACTGGATGCGGCGCGCACAACGCTTCATGACGTAGGGCTCATCGGCATTTACCCTTCCGGCATCGGTTACGGGAACATCTCTTTGAGGCTGGCAGGAAACCTGTTCCTCATCAGCGGGAGCGGAACCGGCTCCAGCCGCCTTCTGGGAAAACAAGGTTACAGCCTCGTCCGCGCATTTGATCCTCTCAAAAATACCGTGGCATCCTTCGGCCCCGTCCAAGCCTCTTCGGAGTCCATGACGCACGGGGCCGTTTACGACGCGGCCAACAAAGCTCATTGCGTCATCCATATCCACAGCCTATTCCTCTTTACGTCCCTTTTAGCGAAAGGCTTCCCCCGGACTCCGGAGTCCATCGCCTACGGAACCCCCGCCCTTTCCCGTGAAGTGACGCTTTTGATTGCGGAAAAACTTTCTCCTTCCGAAGGAGTCTTCGTAACGGCCGGGCATAATGAAGGCGTTTTCGCGTACGGTGAAAGCATCGCCTCCACCCTCAACCTCATTCTTTCCCTAAACACGACAAAGGACTGATCATGGGCATCAAAATAGGCATCATCGGCGGCAGCGGCCTCGACAACCTGAACATTTTTACCAACGCGCGGGACACCTTCGCTGGCACGGTATGGGGCGAACCGTCCTCGCCGCTCCGGGAAGGCGAAATTGCGGGCGTTCCTGTGATCGTATTGGCGCGTCATGGGCGCAGCCATACGATTGCGCCTTCTTCGGTCAATTACCGGGCTAACATCCAAGCCCTCAAAGATGCCGGATGCACGCACATCCTCGCGACGACGGCGACCGGTTCCCTCCGGGAGGAAATCCGGCGCGGCGATCTCGTCATTCTTGATCAATTCATCGACTTTACCAAACAGCGGAAAATGACGTTCCACGATTATTTCGAACCGGGCCAGCCCGTCCATACGCCCATGGCCGAACCATTTGACGCCGCTCTGCGCCAAATCTTAATTGAAGGCTGCCGCAAAAACCATTTTCCTTTCCATCCCACCGGAACCGTCGTCACCATCGAAGGCCCCCGCTTCTCCACCAAGGCGGAATCCCGTATGTTCCGTACGTGGGGGGCTGATGTCATCAACATGTCCGTTTCCACGGAAACGGCACTTGCCAATGAAGCGGGCATTCCTTATGCCGCTGTAGCCATGTCCACGGACTATGACTGCTGGAAGGAAGACGAAGCCCCGGTCAGTTGGGAGGAAGTATCTCTCGTCTTCAAGCAAAACGCCGAAAAGGTAACGACTCTGCTGGTTGAAAGTATCCCTGCCATTGCCCAGCTCGCGTTAAAGTAGTTCCATACATCGCCTCAACCCCGCAGTATGCGCACTGTAAAACAAAGACAGCCCGAAAAAATTCCGGGCTGTCTTTGTTTCTTTTGGAAAGCTGTTCCTAGTGGAACCACCATTCCGAGCCTTCCGGCTGAACAGTCGTCCCGTGATAGGCAATCATCACACCTTCGTTGTCTTCGTTACGGTGGCAATATCTTTGGGCGAAGCGAATGGCGGTTGCCTTGTCCACATTTTCCGCAATCATTCCGGCATGCTTGTTTTCCGCATTCTTGCGGGCGACAAAAATGACGTCATAGGTCTTGTTGTCCATCTGTCCTGTGCTCATATCGTCTCCGTTCCGATGAAAGCTTGAAGAAACACTGATACCATCCGGGAATGCACCGGGTGAAGGCTTCTCTTGACATGTTTCTTTTTTGAGCCTGTTTGCATGGCCTTGTCAACCCTGCCGTATGCCCCTTTTTCCCTTTTGGTCAGATCACATCACCCACTACGGCATAGCGTGTATGGAATACCGATTTACAATCTTTCAACCCAGTTACTTTATTTAATAAATGAAAAAACAATTAGTTCTTGTCCTTTGCGCCACAATTGTCTATGACCGTAAAGCCGTACCTTGGCTGCCTGTTTACAGACAGCCGTTTTGACTACATCAATCGTTATGAGGGGAGGAGATTATGTCAAAGAAACATTCCAAAATGAGCCTTCCGGTGCAGATGGTCATCGGGCTTATCCTTGGCGTCATCGTCGGAAGCATGACGTCGGCCGAGTTTACCGCCGCCTACCTACGTCCGTTCGGGCAGCTTTTCATCACCCTGATTCGCATGGTGGTCGTGCCGTTGGTTCTTGCTACGATCATCGCGGGGGCCGCAGGCATCCATGACCTGAGCAAACTGGGGCGCGTCGCCACCAAAACGCTCGTCTACTACTTCCTCACCACGGGTGTTGCCGTGGGCATCGGGCTCCTCCTCGCCAATATCATGCAGCCCGGCATTGGGCTGGATCTTTCCACGGAAGGCCTGAAAGCCAAACAGATTACGCCGCCCAGCCTGATCCAGACCCTGCTTGACATTGTGCCGATGAACCCCATAGATGCCCTCGCCAAAGGCAACATGCTGCAGGTTATCTTCTTTGCCGTCATTTTCGGCTTTGCCTTGAGCTCCCTCGGCGAAACGGGCAAGCCGCTGCTCCGTATTTTTGAACTCATCGGCGACGTAATGATCCGCATGACCAATATGGTCATGATGTATGCCCCCATCGGCGTGTTCGGCCTCATCTCGTATACCGTCAGCCAGCACGGTCTTAAGGTACTTTTGCCTCTCGGCAAGCTCATCCTTGTCTCGGCCATCGCGTCCGCCCTGCATGTTCTCATCTGCTACAGTCCGCTGGTCAAGTACGTGGTACGCATTCCGCTTCCCACATTCTTCCGCGGTATCTTTGAACCGTGGCTCATCGCCTTTACAACGTGCTCCAGCGCCGCGGCCCTTCCTACTAACTTGCAGTCCGTACGCCGCCTTGGGGCTTCCAAGGGTGTGGCCAGCTTCTCCATCCCGCTCGGCAATACCATCAACATGGACGGCACCGCCATTTATATGGGCGTCGCGGCTGTTTTCGCCGCCGAAGTGTATGGCATCCCGCTGACCTTAAGCGACCAGCTCACCGTCATGCTTATGGGGCTCCTTGCCTCGATCGGCACCGCCGGCGTGCCCGGTGCGGGCCTTATCATGGTCAGCCTCGTCTTCACGCAGATCCGCATCCCGTTGGAAGCCTTGGCCCTGATCGCGGGTATCGACCGCGTACTTGATATGATCCGCACCTCCATCAACGTCCTCGGCGACGCCACGGGTGCCCTGCTCGTTTCCAAACTTGAAGGGGATCTGGGGAAAGAGCCTTTTGAGGAAAATGAAGATGCCAGCGAACTGAATACCGGTACGGAAACGTTTGAATAATTCGCCATACCATCCTTAAATGCAGAGGCGTCATCCCGAAAAGGAGACGCCTTTTCCTTTAACCGCACTCCACTATGATGAAAAATTAGTACGCGCATTGTTGCAGGGCGGACTTTTGCCGCGATAGTGGCGGCTATACCGCTCGACCGGAACATGCTTACGTGATATATATGAAAAAAATGGGGAGGAGCATGGCCTGTTTCTTCCTGTTTCCCCGTCCGGTTTTGTCCATTGTGGTCAAGGCCATTCCCCAACGGACGGGTTTTCCGACATTGAACCGTGAGGGGTACTCATGGGTAAAGAAAATAAAGAAGCTTTACAGGTTACGAAAGAAATCATCGTCAAATTCATCGAAACGCAGCGTATTTCCCCAAGCAATTTCGCAGAACATTTCCCTGCCATCTACAAGATTGTTCTCGATACGCTGGAAGACAACGCGACACAGGATAGCGCCAGTGAACGCTGAAAAAACTCAAGAAGAACTTGAAGAAAAAACCGGAACGGCTGTCGATGCACATGCGGCAAAAGTTTCGGGGCTCTTCGCCCGTATCGTCAAATGGTATGATCCTTTGAACAGAATCTTAAGCCTAGGGTTGGATCAAGGCTGGCGGAAATGCCTTGCCGATGCAGTGCTTCCCGGACAGGCGGAAGGGAAACGGGTTCTCGATCTTGCTGCGGGCACGTTGGACGTTACATTAGCGGTGCGGAAGCGCCATCCCACGGCACAGGTACTGGCAATGGACTTTTGCCCTCCCATGCTGGTACATGGGCAAAAAAAACTTTCGGAAGAGGACAAAGACTTCGTTCTTTCCGTCGGAGCCGACGCGCGTGCCCTGCCTCTCCCCAACGCATGTATGGATGGCCTCACTATGGCGTTCGGCATCCGCAACATTGCCCCCCGTTCAGCCTCTTTTGCGGAGATGGCGCGGGTTCTTAAACCAAAAGGGCGGGCATGCATCTTGGAATTTGGGACAGGAAAAAAGCGCATCTGGCTCGGTATCTACAATTTTTATCTGAAAAGGATACTGCCCATCATAGGCAGGCTTTCTGGAGATCCCGGAGCCTATGCCTACCTTGCCAAGAGCATCATCGAGTTCCCTTCGGCGGAAGCCTTGAGCGATGAACTGCGTGCTGCGGGTTTTAAACGGATTTACCATATTCCTTTGTGCTCAGGCATTGTGTGCCTGCATGTTGCGGAAAAAGGTTAGAGGCATTGCTATAAGAAAAAAGTAGAAAGGACATGGACTGGTTTGCTGAAACAGGGAGAAAGCTATGAAAACATTTTTCTTTTTTGGCGACTCCATCACTCTGGGGGTCAATGATACCCTTGCTGGCGGCTGGATCGGACGATTCGCCGGATTGGCGTCCCAACGCACCGGCCTTCCCGTTCCGCCTTCGACTTTCTACAATCTAGGTGCCCGTAAACATTCGAGCCTTCAAATCCGGGAGCGTTGGGCTTCCGAATACCGTTCCCGCGTCAATGACGCCACCGTGCCCTATTTGATTTTCTGCTTCGGCACCGTGGACATGGCGGCCCCCAACGGCAATGTCGTTGTCCCCATAAAGGACAGCATCCAAAACGCTCAAGCCATTCTTTCCGAAGCACAGATGGAAGCCCCGGTCCTTATGATGGGCCCACCCCCGGTAAAAAACCCGGAGCATATGGAGAGGTTGAATAAATTGAATGAAACCTATGCCGGGCTTTGCCTTGATCTAGGCGTTGCCTACCTTGATCTCCTTAAAGGGCTCCCTGCCGTATACGTCGCCGATCTGGATGACGGGATCCATCCGGGAAAAACGGGAAACGCACTCATTGCCGAACAGCTTCTCACTGCCCCAATCGTACAAAGCTGGCTTCAAAACTAAGCCGCACAATACAAAAAACGCCCCTTCATGCCATGTATAAGGGGCGCTTTATAGTTCTCCAAAACAATCTAAACCAATGAGATAGACACGAAAGCCCTTAAAAGGACGGGCGGGCCTGCACTGGGAAACTAAAGAAGGGAGAGAAAGTTTTTCAAAATCTTTCCCTCCCTTCTCCATACATATTCTTCCAACGCTAACAAAGCACTAGGCTTCAACTTCCTCGCCGTTCAGTTCCGCGCGGAACTTGCGAGACAGACGGAACACGACCACCTTGCGGGGAGGGAGCGTAATGGTCTCATCCGTTTGAGGATTGCGGCCCTTGCGCGCTTCCTTATCATAAGCCTCGAATTTCCCGAATCCACTCACCAAGAGGGCATCATCCTTCTTGATGGCCTGCTTCATCAGACTCAGCAGAATTTCCACCGTGTTCTTCACATCAGCGCGGTTTCTATCGGTCTTCTCATAAATGGCTTCTACAATGTCCGCTTTGGTCAGTGCTCTGTTCATAGTTCCTCCATACTTCCCAAAATGTTCGAGCATCCAGAGCATTCCACAAGTATCGTTTCCTCCGCGAGACATTCCGTCGCAATGCCCTTTGACGAAAGGCCCCTCTTGAGGAGAACTGGAGACTCTTCGTTGCTGCCGACTCCCAAATATGTTTTTCTCAACACCCTGTGTCAGCCTGTTGTCACTCTTATCAGACCCCACACAGTTTTTTGTAAAGAAAAACAGGCGAAACCACTTTTCTCGATCCGTTTCGGATACATCTTCCCCCAAAGACGCACTATCGCTCGAAACGAGGTTCGCCTGCCCCTAAGTATACTCTTTATTTATCTATAGTTCAAGAAGATTGCATGCCTACAGTGGAAGAATATGCCTCTTTTCTGTTCATGCTTGAAATTATCGGTTATAATTTTCCTCGGATAGCACCAGCAAGGGCAGCCATCTCCTGCATATCTTGATATGCTCCCTGCGGCCACGCCATATGGCCGTCATCAGCAAACCGGGGAATGAGGTGCCAATGCACGTGCGGAACTTGCTGGCCCGCAACGGGGTAGTTATTCTGAACGACATTCAGGCCTTTTGCACCCGTCGCCTCCATAACGGCAGCACCTACCTGCTTCATAGCGGCCAATAGCGTTTGGCCTATATCATCCGGCATATCGAACAGTGTTTCCATATGTGCTTTGGGAACAAGCAATGTATGCCCTTTATTGACTGGGCTGATATCCAAAAAAGCTATCAGCTCTTCGGATTCAAAGACGGATGTGCAAGGTATCTCCCCATGTGCGATTTTACAAAAAATACAATCTTCATGTTGTGATACAGGCATAACAGCTCCTTTTTTTGCCTCGGGCTCAAGCTCTACGGTGACTGTGGGATAGCCTTTAAACAAAACACAGTGTACAAATCGATAAGCGCCAAGGTACATTAACACTTATCGTCTAATACCACACAAATCAACAGGTATGAAAAAAATCTCTTCCACGGGACGTTCGGTGCGCGAATGCTTTTTTCCTATTGGCAATCCCGGTGCATCAGCCCCACGACAGCGTCCCGCCATCGTCCCTTTCTTTTTACCTTTTGCAGGCTGCCCACATCGTTGCCTCTTTTGCGCTCAAGACAAGCAGACGGGACACTCTCAACGCTCCGATTCCCTACCATACCCGCAAGCCCTTGCCAATCTTTTGTCTGAATTGGAGAGACACCGTATGGAACAGGCGGCCTCTCGTCCCATCGAGTTGGCCTTCTACGGCGGCACATTCACCGCTCTCCCCGAGAGCCTTCAGATGGAATGCCTGACTTTGGCCATGCAGGCCAAAGAAAAAAATATCGTATGCCGAGTTCGGTGCTCGACGCGCCCTGATGCGCTTTGCCCGGATCGGTTAGAGGCATTGCGCCATGCGGGACTGGATCTCGTTGAACTGGGGATACAGTCATTTCATACGGAAGCATTAGCGGCGGTACAGCGTGGCTACAGCGGCGATACGGCACGGGAAGGCTGCCGCTTAATCAAGGAAAGCGGCCTCGAACTTGGCATCCAACTGCTCCCCGGCATGCCCGGTTCCACTCCACAACGCTTCTCTGAAGATGTGGAAGAGGCCCTTGCGCTTTCTCCTTCCTGTTTACGCCTTTACCCCTGCCTCGTCGTAGACGGTACGCCCCTGGCGACACGCTGGAGGATGGGCCAATACGCTCCTTGGGAACTAGACACGACGATAACCACCCTTGGAAAAGCTCTTGCCTCAGCATGGGCCCGGAGAATCCCCGTCATCCGGTTAAGCCTCGCCCCAGAGCGTGAATTGGATGAATCCATACTGGCGGGGCCCCGTCATCCGGCTCTCGGCAATATCATCCAAAGTGAAGCACTGTTTGAAACAGTTCGCTCACACTTCGCGTTGAATGCCTTCCTGCCGCCGGACGAGCTTTTCTTCCCCAAATATTGCCAAGGATTTTTCTTCGGCTATAAAGGGAGCCTGCTCCCCCGCTGGGAGAAACTCGGTATCCAGCCATCATCCATACAATGGGTTGAGGGCGAATATGCCTTGTTGCGCTGGGACAATCCCCCTGAGGGGGTATCATTATAGAACCAGACCTTATTTATGGGCTTTTCTTTTAGGAAAAGGCTGTGCCGTAGAAAATAGCCGATACTTTTTTCCTTGAAATTCCAAAGGAATAACCAACAAAGTGCCTTAACCATGTATTCCACCAAGGGGAGAAATGGATAACAAGGCTGTATTTTCACCGTGCTGCTGTGGAGATGAAACGACCACATACATGATAAAGCCTAGGTTGTGTCATCATTCTACATATAACTATTTTGAATTATTAAAAACAATCTTTTTGCGACTTAAAGATAGTTAAATATTTTCAATAGATTATATAGTTGACGACACGACCCAGGAAAAATACCTGCGAAACGGCCTCTCCCGGATCTTGCCTTGTGCTGTAAGTCTGTTATCCTTCTTTGCTTGTGTTGTTGAGGGTTGGTTTTTTCTTTTTTCGACTGACGGGCCAACATGCCGTCGGCTCTGTTTGCCGGAGGCCATACGAGACAACCTTTCACAACGTCTTTGCCGTTTTTTCTTTGTTTAAGAAAAGTTCCATTCCGTACCGGGCAACCATCGTATATGATGACTCAGCTCTCCGATGCTTCCCCGATAGGGATATTCCCGGAATCCGGAGTTCCTGTTCCACCTTTTCACTTTTGGACATCACATGACTGAACAAATACAAGAGGCTAAGGCCAACCCGGCTGCTCAGAAAGCCAAAGCCAAGTCTCATCCTTCCGGCTCCATCCAGACTTCTTCTGAAATCATCTCCGTCGATGAGCCCGAAAACGCCCTACCGGAAGTCTCCCTCGCCGATCTGCCTCAATTGCTTCAGACCGCCTGTGCCAAGGCCGGTTGGAACAGCCTTATGCCCGTGCAGTCCCGTGCTCTCCCCTATCTGCTCGAAGGACGGGATCTTATGGTTCAGTCCCGTACGGGCAGCGGCAAGACGGGAACGTATCTGCTTCCGCTCATGGCCCGCCTGAATCCGGCCATGCCCGCCGTACAAGCGCTCATTCTCGTCCCGACCCGTGAGCTTGCCGTTCAGGTGGAGCAGGAAGCCAAAACCCTTTTCAAAGGGAGCGGCTTTACCGTGACCGCCGTCTATGGCGGAGTCGGTTACGGCAAGCAGATGGACGCGCTCCGTCAGGGGGTCAGCGTTGTTGTGGGGACGCCCGGCCGTGTGCTTGACCATCTCCTTCGGCGCACGCTTAGCCTTGATCATATTTCCGCTCTGATTTTTGATGAAGCCGACCGTATGCTTTCCATCGGCTTCTATCCGGATATGAAGGAAATACAGCGGTATCTGCCCAAAACATCCATCCATGCGATGCTGTTCTCAGCTACGTATCCGCCCCATGTGCTCAAGCTGGCGGGGGAATTCCTGACCGATCCCCAAATGCTTTCCCTGTCCACGACACAAATCCATGTGGCTGAAGTCCAGCACCTCTATTGCGAATGTAAGGGCATGGAAAAGGATCGCACCCTGATCAAGATCCTGGAAGTCGAAAACCCGGCCTCCGCCATCATTTTCTGCAACACCAAAGCTACAGTGCACTTCGTGACCGCCGTCTTGCAAGGCTTTGGATTCAACGCCGACGAGTTATCCGCCGACCTGTCCCAAAGCCGCCGCGAAGACGTCCTTTCCCGGCTGCGCAAAGGCAGCATTCGGTTCCTCGTCGCCACGGACGTGGCCGCACGTGGCATTGACATTCCCGAACTCTCCCATGTGTTTCTCTATGAGCCGCCGGATGACAGGGAATCCTACATCCACAGGGCAGGACGTACCGGACGCGCTGGAGCCGCCGGTGTGGTCATTTCCCTCGTCGACATCATGGAAAAAATGGAACTCCAGCGGATCGCCAAGTATTTCAAGGTACCGCTCGCCCAGCACATGGCCCCTACAGATGAAGAAGTCGCCCACGCTGTTGGTATGCGGGTCACGGCCCTTCTTGAAGCCCGTTTCCGGCAGCTCAACGGGCTGGAACGTGAACGCATGAAGTGTTTTGAGCCGCTGGTGCAAAGCCTCGCGGAAGATCCGGAACAACGGCATTTGTTGACGCTGCTTCTCGATGATTGTTACCAGAAGAGCCTTAATCCTACGACATTCCTTCCTGCGGGCACGCCGCGTAAGGACTCGGAGGGTACGGCGCGGCCCCCCAAGTCCCATACTGGCGGCGGACGGCGTGGTCCACGGGAAAACGAGCCTGGCTGGGAAGGGGGGCGACGCAAAGGCCAGCCCTTCTCTAAGGAAGACAAGAAGGAAGGCAAGCGTGAAGGCGGTCGCGGCTTTAAAGGACGCAAACGCTCTTCCAACAAATCTTCTGACTGATTCCGGAGCGGATTGTGTCAATAGCCTCTCAAGACTCTCTGCCCGATATGACGGAAGAGGTGCTGGGAAACTTCTCCGCCATACTGGAAAGTATGGATTTTGCTCAGGAGCTTGAGCTCCTGGGCATACGGAAGCTGCATTTTCGCCAGAGAAAACGGGCTATCCGGGAACTGCGCGCCATGGGCATCGGCCTCTGGCGTCTTGGGTTGAAGCGTTCATTCCCCTCCGATGGCGAGCTCCTCTTTGAACGCTTTATGCTTGGGCTATACGAACAGGCGCATACCAATAAAGAACGGGAACAGGCCAACGCCTTCGATCTTCTTGTACGATCGTATATCGACAAATTCGGGGAACGCGGCGATACGGACTTTACAGCCGTAAGCGGGCATATCATTTCCCTCTTCCGACGCAAGCCGGGAGACACTGCTGCACAGAGGCTTAAATTGGCCCTGCTCATGCGAAATACCTATACCGATATCTTTCACCATCTTATCTGAACAACTGCGTCTACACACCGCGCCCTAAAGGGGAGTCCGTCATGCGTGTCATCATCATTACCTCGTCCAGCAACCGCAGCGGCGGTACACGCCAAGCAGTTTATCAAGCCCAAGGGTTGAGCGAACGGGGCCATGATGTGGCGCTCTGCCTCCCCCATGACTCGATGCTCTGGGAATTGCCCAATGCGGCATCCAATCCCCTCTGGCATACGTTGCCGGAAGATCCGGCACAGCACCGTGCTTATGTGGAAAGTCTCTTCCCCTCGCCGGATACGCCGACCATCGTTCATGCCTTTCACAATAAAGCTGTAAAACGCGTCGCATGGTGGGGCCTGTTTTGGCAGAAACGGAAGCTGGCCTGCGTCGCACATCGCGGCGTCATATACCGCCCGGGCAATCCCCTCCCCTACCTTTCGCCCTCGATGAAGGCCTTCCTCCCCAATTCGGAAGCCTGTGCCAAGGCAATCAGCTGGTGTTGCCCCAAACACAAAATCCACGTCATCCCGAACGGCATTCCCGATGCCCGCGTGATTCCCACGCGCTCCGCTTCCGCCGTAAAACAGGAACTGGACATCCCCGAACACGCCCTTATCTTTACCTATGTAGGAAATAACAATCCTGCCAAGGGGATAGAACCGCTTCTAAAGGCTTTTTCCGCCGCACGCCTTGACGCGTATCTGGTCATGGTGGGAGCCAATCCCGATCTCTGGTTTCCTCTCTGCGATACGTTGGGAATCCGAAAAAAAGTCCGCCTTATACGGCAGACCGAATGCGTCAGCGATTACCTCCAGGTAGGCGATGCGTTTGTCTTTCCTTCAAAAAATATGGACTCGGCTCCCAATACGCTTCTTGAGGCTATCCGTATGGGGTTGCCTATAGTGGCGACGACGGTGGGTGGAGTTCCGGAAATAGCTCAAAATAATGGGCTGCTCGTCCCACCGGATGATACGGAAGCCTTAGCGCGAGCTTTGCAGGAAATGGCTGCTGACCCTGAACGCCGTAAACTGTGGGGAGCCAACAGCGCCCGCAGAGGGCAAAGCTACTCCGTCGAAGCGCGATGTATCGAATTGGAAAAAATATATCATTCCGTCCTGTAATCTGCTCTCGGAGCAAAAGGAAAACATCATGGATCTGTTGCAGAGCATCGGAAAAACGCCGTTGATACGGCTCACCAAGTTGACTGAAGGCCTTGATGCGGAAATTCTGGTCAAAGTCGAATCCCGCAATCCGGGCGGCTCCATCAAAGACCGTGCCGCCCTTTGTATGATTCAGGGGGCTATCGAGAAAGGCATCCTCAAGCCAAACGGAACCATTGTCGAACCGACCAGCGGAAACACCGGCATCGGCTTGGCGGTCGTGTCCGCCTGCATGGGGTTCAAGCTTATCCTGACGATGCCGGAATCCATGAGTGACGAACGCAAAGCCCTGCTCCGTGGTTTTGGGGCGGAACTCATTCTCACCCCCGCCGCGAAGGGCATGGGAGGGGCCGTTGAGGAAGCCCAACGGCTGGCCGCCACGAAAGGCTATGTACTTCTGGATCAGTTCTCCAATCCGGAGAATGCGGAAGCGCACTACCGCACGACGGGGCCGGAAATTCTCGCAGATGCAGGAACGGTAGATGCCTTTATCGCGGGCGTAGGTACAGGCGGAACCATCACGGGGACAGGGCGCTACCTGCGCAAACACCTTCCCTCAGTGGGGCTGTTCGCTGTCGAGCCTGCGGAATCAGCCGTCCTTTCGGGCAATCCCGCAGGGCCGCATCTCATTCAAGGCATTGGCGCCGGTTTCGTTCCCACGTTGTTGGATCGTTCTCTGTTGACTGAAGTGCTGCCTATCCCTGGTCTGGAAGCCATCAAAATGGCTCGGCGCGTCATGACGGAAGAAGGCATTTCCTGCGGTATTTCGTCCGGCGCCAACATCGCGGCCGCGCTTCTTCTGGCGAACAGACCGGAATGGAAAGGAAAGCGCCTTGTGACGGTTCTGCCCGACACCGGCGAACGTTATCTCTCAACCCAGCTTTTCAAAGCGTAACTGCTGACAGCCCCAAAAATCACACAAAACAAAAAGGACGGCTCGTTGAAACGCCGTCCTTTTTGTTTATCTATCACATTCGCTTATCCGCTAAAATCTGCTGAGTCCAATAAGATCGTTACAGGCCCCCAATTCGTGAGGGAAACGTCCATATCCGCAGCGAACACGCCCTGCTGAACCCGTCCCGGCAGTCTGGCTCGTACATCTTCCACAAATTGCTGAAACAACGGTTCCGCCACGCCCGGAGGGGCCGATAGGTGGAACGAAGGGCGACGTCCCTTTCGGGAGTCCGCGTACAGCGTGAACTGGGAAACCAGAATGATTTCCCCGCCGGCCTCCTCTATCCCTCTGTTCATCTTTCCCCCGTCGTCAGGAAAAATGCGGAGCCCCACCATCTTTTCGATCAGCATATTCCAAAGTTTGCCGCCGCGCAAAGCAAGCGTATCCTCCGGGCCAAAACCAACGAGGACAACCAAGCCCTTGCCAATAGCTGCCACATCTTGACCTTCAATGGTGACTTTTCCCTCACGAACCCGCTGAAGAAGCAACCTCATACGTTTCCGTCCGTCTTTTCGGAGCTACCCTGTTTTGTTTCCTTTTCTTCGGTTTCGACCTGTTTCGGAGCGGAACCTTCTTCCTTCAGCGCATCCTCAGGGACAAGCTGCTCTTTATTCTGTTCCGCATCACTCTTGTGCAGTTCTTCTTCCCGCAGAATGCGCCGCAAAACTTTACCTACCATCGTCTTCGGCAGTTCCTCGCGGAACTCGATCAAGCGAGGCACCTTGAACGAAGCCAGCTTCTGGCGACAGAAAGCCACGACTTCCGGTACGGTCAGGTTCTCCCCTTCCTTCGGGACGATATACGCCTTGACCGTCTCACCACGGGAACGGTGATTGACGCCTACGGTAACAGCTTCCCGAATTTTGGGGTGCGTATGAAGGACTTCATCAATTTCACGAGGATAGACATTATACCCTCCAACGATGATCAAATCTTTCTTACGGTCGACAATATAAAAATAGCCTTCTTCATCCATGTACGCGATATCACCGGTGTACAACCAGCCGTCGCGAATGGTTCGGGCGGTTTCTTCCGGGCGCTTCCAATAGCCCTTCATAACCTGCGGCCCCTTGACGACCAATTCCCCAATCTCGTTGTGCGCCAAAACCTTTTCACCGTTTTCCGTATCGACAATCCGGGCGAGGGTTCCGGGAACCGGCACGCCTATGGAGCCCGGTTTCTGCTTCCCGAACACGGGGTTGGCATGGGTAACGGGCGAAGCCTCCGTCAGCCCAAAGCCTTCCGTGATGGGCGTACCCGTCACTTCTTCAAATTTTTTCAGCCATTCTACAGGCATGGGGGCTGACCCCGAAATACAGAATACGATATGGTGCAAATCGTAGTGGGCCAAATTTTTCTGCTGCAACAGGGAAATATAGACGGAAGGAGCGCCAATGAATGCCGTAAACTGATACTTTTTGAATGCCTCCAGCATGTCGGCAGGAACATACCGCGGCATGGGAACCACTCGTGCGGCCATCCTTGCGGGCAACAACAATGTAATCGTCAAACCGAACACGTGGAACAAAGGCAATAGGGCCAGAAACACATGCTCCTTTTCCGGGGGCTGCTGAATGATCGCCATCAGCTGGGTAAGGTTGGCCAACAGGTTTGCATGGGTCAGCATAGCCCCCTTGGAAAGCCCCGTAGTGCCTCCCGTATATTGCAACAAGGCAATGGTCTCGTGAGCATCCGTCACTTCCACGCTCAGGCGCTCGGTTGTTTTGAAAAGGTCTTTCCATGCTACGACCTTTTTTCCGTCAAAGGGAACGGGAACCCATGTACCCTGCCGCCGAGCCGAAAACGGCTGCAGCCAGCTCAAGGGGAATTTCAACGCATCACGGACACGCGTCACATAGCAAACGTCCAATTCGAGCTGTTCCCGCAGCGCCGCGATCTTGGGCCAAAAAATATCAAGGGTGATGAGATGTTTTGCGCCGGAATCCTTGATCTGATGCGTCAGCTCGGATTCCATATAAAGAGGGTTGGTCATGACGGCGACGGCTCCGGCCTTCATGACGCCCCAAAATGCTATGAATGTCTGGGGAAGGTTCGGGAGCATGATGGAAACACGATCTCCCGGCCTAATCCCGCGCCGCCGAAGCGAAGCGGCAAGTTTTTCAGCTAATTCTTTCAGTTCCTTGTAGGAAATATGCGTATTTTGAAAGACGATGGCTTCACGCTGTCCGTATGCTTCCGCCGCAGTATCGAGGATATTTTGCAGCCCCCCCTCGGGGATGGCTATGTCATGCGGCACACCTTTGTCGTAAGAAGAAAACCAAGGACAGTCCATACCCTGCTGAAGGTCGCTCATAACGGCTCACGATGCGAAAAAGGTTAGAAATACCCCCGGAAAGGGTCCGTATTGCTTGTTACACCAACATACGAACTTTTACAAGGACGACATGGAACTTCCATTTAACCCAAAGGGTTATCTGTTATTTTCAGTGTATTTGTTTGGATTTTAAATTTTACATAATATAAATAATTATGCGTCTCTATTGTTACGAAGTCCCATAACGACGGCGACGGCCTTTATTCCCAGCCGTTCCCCTGTAAAACCAAGCCCCTCCTCCGTCGTCGCCTTCACATTCACCGCTCCCATGTCCAATCCGAGCAACCGCGCTATATTCCGCCGGATAGCCTCCCTATACGGACTAACTTTAGGAACCTGGGCAATGACAGTCAGATCCACATGGGTAATCTGTACATTGGCCTTATGGACATGCTCCAGAACAGTGTCCAGCAAGACAGCCGAATTGGCATTGTCGAATGCAGGATCGGAATCAGGAAAGAAGGTTCCGATATCCCCCGCTCCGATGCAGCCGAGCAAGGCATCCATCAGCGCGTGCAGCAAAACATCCCCATCAGAATGGGCCAGCACGTCTGGCGAACCGGCAATGGGCACCCCCCCCAACCGCATGGGCCGGGCAGGTTGTTTCGTCTCACTGCCACCGGCATACTTATGGACATCATATCCATACCCGACACACGGGATACGCTCTCCTGCCATACGCAACATTTCCAAATCCTCAGGTGTCGTGATCTTTTTGTTCCCCACTTCTCCCTCCGCAACATGCACAGCGTGCCCGCACAATTCGAGCAAGCTGGCGTCGTCAGTGACAACCCAGCCTTCCTGCTCCGCACGCTGATGGGCAGCCCGTAGAAAAGCAAGGGAAAAACCTTGCGGGGTCTGAACCGCTCTCAAATGTTTCCGATCAGGCGTGGCAACAACCTTTCCATCTCCATCCATTACTTTAATAGTGTCCACCACGGGAACGCCGGGGATACATGCCGCGATACGCTCCCCCGGAGTTTCGCCGTGCAGCCCGTCCAATATCCGATTGACCAAAGCTGGCGAAACAAACGGCCTTGCCGCGTCGTGGATCAGAACTTCCTCGCAATCATCCGGCAAAACGGACAAACCGTTTCGGACGGAATCTTGGCGTAACGCCCCGCCAGCCACAACTTTCCAAGGAAGCCCTAGGGAAGCATCCCTCATCAGGACCGTAACCCGTTTGTGTTCTTCATCAATGCACGCTTCCGGGAACACAAAAACAAGCCCCTCTACACGCGCACATCGTGAGAAGACAAGTGCCGATTCCCAATACAACGGGGCACCTTTCCAGTCCAAAAACTGCTTGGCAAGCCCGCCCGTAGCCGAAGCCAACCGATTCCCCTGCCCTGCTGCAAGAAGAAGTGCCCACGCCATGACTAACCTCGTTTATATGCTGGATGCGAAAAAGCCCCGGTGAAGTCTGCATATGCAAAAACCGTCACCGGAGCTTCAAATCGGGAGTCGGACTATAAGCCGGGTTCTGTACCACCCCATCCTTACGGATGGTATGGCGACTGTCATTCCTCTAGGAGCACAGTTACCTGTACCCTCAAGCAACCTACCCGGAAGCGTTGATCGGGCCGATCCGCTTCCCTATTTGGTCTTGCTTCGGACGGGGCTTGCCGAGCTCGTCACGTCACCGTGCCGACTGGTGGGCTCTTACCCCACCGTTTCACCCTTACCGCCCGAAGGCGGCGGTTTGCTTTCTGTGGCGCTCTCCGAGGATCGCTCCCCCTGGGCGTTACCCAGCGTCCTGCCCTATGAAGCCCGGACTTTCCTCTCCGTCCGTCACGCCGAAACGCAATGAACGCGGCGACAATCCATCCGGCTCCCGAAAACTTAAGGCTGTGTTATAGAAAATGGTTATGGTTGATGCTTTTTTACTTGAAGCTCCAAAGGGATAACCGACAAAATGCCTTATCTGTGGCTCCCGCCAAGGGGAAAACCAGAGAAAAATGCTATATTTTCACCGCATTGTGGAGATGAAACAACCACATACTATAACAGAGCCAAACTTAAATACTATTCAGCGTCGTGCGCCATTTCATCAGCCGTCTGGTTGGTCTCTTCGTTGAAGTGCTCCACCCAGTAAATCAAACGCTGACAGTTGGGGCAGTTGATGATCTTATGGCCGCCCTGCAGTTCAATGAACGTCTGGGGGGGAATCATGATCCGGCAACCGGAACAAACTCCGGCGGTCACGGGCACAATCACGGGATGGGACAGACGACGGCGGATGAACTCATAGCGATCAAGGACAGGACGCGGCACAGCGGAGCCTGTTTCGGAACGCACCTGGGCCAGCTCATCCAAGCGCTTACGGGCCTCATCCTGCCGCGTTTCAAGGCTGATCTGCTTAGCTTCCAATTCGGCCTTGAGGTCGGCCCATATAGCGTCAACTTCCTGCAGTGCGTTGTCCTGATGCAGTTTTTCCTCCAACAAGGCGGCACGTTCCTCTTCACGGGAACGGTTCACCTTTTCCATATTGTCCATCTCCCGAGCCATAGCCTGATATTCCCGGGAGTTGGATACCTGCATCATCTTGCTCTTGCTCTTTTTGATGCGGCTGCTGTCGTCATCAAGTTCGCCGGCAATACGCTTTTCCTGTTCCTTCAAGTGCGCAAGCTTTTCCAGTACCCGCTCGCGCTGCGTATTTGCAGCAGCAAAACGTTTTTTGAGATCTTCCAATTCCTTCGGGGCCTGTTCGAGTTCCATCTCCACAGAATGGATGGCATCGTCCACGCGCTGAAGGGCCACGAGTTGGCGGATTTGTTCGAGATAAAGGCTCACAACTCTTCTCCTGAAATCTGATAACGAATTACGCCTCAGTCTGTGGGGGAAAACGGCGCAAGAGGATCCTGCGCGGGCACGAACTGCACGGCGACATCAGACACATTCTCTTTCAATTGCAGGGCAAAACGCCGCATCATCTCTTCTTCAAGACTGAAATGCCCCACATCCAGCACTGGAAGGGGAAGATCGAGCGCAGCGTGATACTTCAAGTCACCGGTAATGAGCAGATCCGCGCCACAGGCAGCGGCCTCAGGCGCAAGCGAACTTCCCGATCCGGGGCAGATGGCAATGCGGCGGATGCGCTCAGGCAAGGTTCCAGCCAAGCGGGGACAACTCCCCACCAGCCATAAGGCCAACATTTTTTTCAACTCTTCCGGGGTGATGTCAACCGCACAATCACCGACGACACCGAAGCCGCAGGCGTACGAACTGCCGCCCCGCTCCATTGTCCCCGTCTGTTCCAGCACAGTCAGCGGCAATGGCATTCCATGTGCCGCCTCGCCATCCTTGGTATCAGAGGAAGGAATACGGCAAAGCCCCAGTTCGTCTGCCAGCCACGAGACAGGTCCCAAAGGATTCGCATCAAGGGACGTATGCGCCGAGTACAACAGCACATCGGCCCGAAACACCAGCGAAAGGACTTCATGGTAGCTGTCCAGCTGATCCGTGAACCGTCCCTCCAGCGTCAGCGGATGATGGGCCAAAATCATTTCAGCCCCTTCGGACAGTGCGATGCGGATAGATTCCGGCGTCGGATCAAGGCACACGGCGAGGCGATTGATGTCCTGCCGTGCGGAAGCGATCTGAACACCCGACTTATCCCAAGGCGCGGCGATCGCGAGCGGTGCCGTCCGTTCAATGAGCGCAATGAGTTCCGACTGTTTCATGCTCCCAATTCCTCTATCTTGCCGAACAGTAGATTTCTAGCTGTGGTTAACGGGATTCTCACGCAGGTATCGGACAGCGTTTGCAAAAAGTGCGGTTCCGGGCACCGCGACTTCCCCGCGCGCCCAACCGGGATGATTCGTAGCGTGATGGAATGCTTCAGGGTGCGGCATCAGTCCGAGGATATGCCCGGTCGGATCCGTCAGGCCGGCAATGCCCAGCGGGGAACCGTTCGGATTCCAAGGATACTCTTGCGTGACCTCGCCAGTTTCCGGGTGCGTGTATTGCAACGCAATCAGATTTTCGTCCTGCAACCGCTGCAAGGTCGCGGCATCGCGGGCCACCAACTTGCCTTCGCCATGACGGACAGGCATCGGCAGCACCCCGTGGACAGCCAATCCTTTGGTAAAAATACAAGGGCTGTCAGGGTTAGGTTTGAGCTGAACCCATCTGTCCTCATAGCGGGCGGAGTCATTATGGCTGAGGGAAACCTGCCGCTCAAAACGCTTCCCGTCCAAGGCGGGGAGGATACCGAGCTTGACGAGCAACTGGAATCCGTTACAGATCCCCAACACAAGACCTCCCGCATCGACGAACCGGTTCAAGCTGTCCAACAGGGGCTGACCTTCAGCATCGGAAAGATGCAGCCAGCGCTGTGCCGCGGCCTGTGCCGCACCGAGATCGTCTCCATCAAGGAATCCGCCGGGGAAAATAAGGAATTGATACTCGCTCAGGCGGACCTTCGCAGCCACAATGTCGGAAAAATGCACCACATCAGCCCTGTCCGCACCAGCCAGACGTGCGGCATGCGCTGTTTCCTGATGCGAATTGGTGCCGTATCCGGTAATGACCAGCGTGTTGACCTGACTCATTGTCCACCCTTTTCCTGCATAAAAATTAAAATCTTACTTAACGAAAAAGCGATAACGCGCCTGCATGCTCCAGCTGCGTCCTTTGATGAAACAAAAACAGGAGCCAGTCTGGAATGGGGGATTTACTTTATGCGGGTGTTTCTTTTCAGTCAATGGCTGTTTTTTTTCTGAAAACAGGCTATAGTTGGCAGATATTGTTTGCGTGCATCTGAATGGCCTGCTGAAGAGCAGAGGAATTATGTTTTTGGAACAGGCGGGTGCCTAAGTCAACGCCTTGTTTCCGTTACAGAACCAGCCGCGTATCGACCCGCTCAGGCGGGCTTTTTGTGTTCGCGTTCTCTCCTTTTCTGATGTATCCTGTTTCAGAGCGAGTTTCGTACACTGTATCCCCTCCGTCACGGCGGGAAAATCATAAATCGAGGTTTTTCATGAAGACCAAGTTTATCTTCATCACTGGTGGCGTCCTTTCCTCTCTCGGCAAAGGGCTTTCGGCGGCTTCCATCGGCGCACTGTTGAAAACGCGTGGGCTGACCGTGACCATCCAAAAACTTGATCCCTATATCAATGTGGATCCCGGAACCATGAACCCCTATCAACATGGTGAAGTATACGTTACGGATGACGGTGCGGAAACGGACCTCGATTTGGGGCACTACGAACGCTATCTCAATACGGCGCTCTCCCAGAAAAACAACACGACTTCGGGTTCCATCTATTATAAGGTCATCACCAAGGAACGCCACGGCGACTACCTCGGCGGCACGGTGCAGGTGATCCCCCACATTACCGATGAAATCAAAAACGCCATCCTCAGCCTCGCCAAGGATGAACCCGAAAATCCCGCTCCCGACGTCGCCATCATTGAAATCGGCGGCACGGTGGGC
The DNA here is from genome assembly GCF_057864385.1 of Bilophila sp. Classification (NCBI taxonomy): domain Bacteria; kingdom Pseudomonadati; phylum Thermodesulfobacteriota; class Desulfovibrionia; order Desulfovibrionales; family Desulfovibrionaceae; genus Bilophila; species Bilophila sp. Next base: position 34,595 of record NZ_DBMAFI010000026.1, read on the forward strand.
GACATCGAAGGCCTGCCCTTCCTTGAAGCCATCCGTCAGCTCCGCTCCGAACTGGGCCGCGACAACTGCCTCTACATCCACCTGACGCTCGTGCCCTACCTCCGTTCCGCCGGGGAACACAAGACCAAACCCACGCAGCACAGCGTCAAGGAACTCCGTTCCATCGGCATCCAGCCTGACATCATCCTCTGCCGCTGCGAAGAGCCCGTCCCCGCCGACCTCCGCGCCAAAATCGCCCTGTTCTGCAATGTGGACAAAGACGCCGTGTTCTCCGCCGTGGATGTGAGCAACATCTACGAATTGCCCTTAAAGCTTTATGAAGAAGGCTTGGATCAGAAGGTCGCCATCATGCTGCGCCTGCCCGCCCGCAACGCCAAGCTTGAGCCGTGGGAAGAGCTGGTCCACAACGTCAAGAATCCGCAGGGCCGGGTCACCATCGCCATCGTCGGCAAGTATGTCGAACTGAAGGAAGCCTACAAGAGCCTTCACGAGGCTTTGGTGCATGGCGGCATCGCCAACAGGGTCGCTGTGGATCTCCGTTATGTGAACTCCGAAGAGGTAACGGCTGAAAACGTCGCCGAAACCTTTAAGGGCGCTGACGGCATCCTTGTTCCCGGCGGTTTTGGGTATCGCGGCGTCGAGGGGAAAATCGAATCTATCCGCTACGCTCGTGAAAACAATGTCCCCTTCTTCGGAATCTGCCTCGGCATGCAGTGTGCGGTCATCGAATTCGCCCGCCACGTCGTCGGCATCGAAGAAGCCAACTCCGAAGAATTCAATCCATTTGCCAAGGATAAGCTCATCTACCTGATGACCGAATGGTACGATTTCCGCAAAAAGGCCGTGGAACGCCGCGATGCGGAAAGCGACAAGGGCGGAACCATGCGCCTCGGCGCGTATCCCTGCACCGTTTCGGAAGGGACCCACGCTTTTGAGGCCTACAAAACGGCCAATATCAACGAACGTCACCGCCATCGTTACGAATTCAATAATGCCTATCGCGAACGTCTTGCGGATATGGGCATGGTTTTCAGCGGCCAGTCTCCCGACGGTACGCTGGTGGAAATCGTTGAAATCCCCAATCACCCGTGGTTCTTGGGCTGTCAGTTCCATCCTGAATTTCAGTCCCGCCCGATGAAGCCCCACCCGCTGTTCAAGGACTTCATCCGTGCGTCTTGCATGGCTCGCAAGAAGTAGACTTCCCTCCCATAATGCTTATTCCTTTGCGGTCATTCCGGTGATAAAACCGGAATGACCGCAAGGTCGTCTCCTAGCGAGAACCCCTTTTACCGTTAAGGAATGCCCATGATGACATCGGACGAGCTCTATAGCCAGCTTCGGAAGGAGCACTTTATTTTTGCGGGCCCCTGCGCTCTGGAGAGCTTTGAATTGGCGCTGGACACGGCGCACGCCGTAGCCGAGGCCAGCAGGGAGGCCGGATTGTTTGCCGTCTTCAAGAGTTCGTGGGATAAGGCCAACAGAACGTCTGGGAAAGGCTTCCGTGGCCCGGGCTTGGCTAAAGGCATGGAATGGCTGGCTCGGATCAAGGAGGAAACGGGGCTGCCCGTCGTGACGGACATCCATCTGCCCGAACAGGCCGGGCCTGTCGGTGAGGTGGCGGATATTCTTCAGATCCCCGCTTTTTTGTGCCGCCAGACGGATCTGCTCTTGGCGGCGGCACGGACGGGCCGTGTCGTCAACGTCAAAAAAGGCCAGTTTGTAGCCCCGTGGGATATGGCCCCCGTGCGCGATAAAGTGGTCGGGGCTGGCAATAACCGCGTCCTTCTGACGGAGCGAGGCTCCTCTTTCGGATACAATAACCTTGTGGTCGATTTTCGTTCCATACCCATCATGCGTGCGCTGGGCGCCCCGGTAATCTTTGACGCGACACATTCCGTTCAGCTCCCCGGCGGGAAAGGCAGCTGCTCCGGCGGTGAACGGCATCACGTGCCCACACTGGCCCGTGCCGCTGCGGGGGCTGGGGCAGACGGTATTTTTATGGAATGCCACCCGGATCCCGACAAAGCCCTGTGCGACGGCCCCAACAGTTGGCCCGTGGCCAAGCTTCCGGCGCTCTTGAAGCAACTTTCAGCCATATGGAACATTCCTTATGACTTGTAATACCCTTTATTCCGATGGGATCGGAAGATCCGGCCAGTCCTCCACTCCACGGCACGAATCGCTTGAAAGCCTCGCCAAACGCATCCGTCTTCTTGTCTTGGATGTGGACGGTGTCATGACGGACGGCGGCCTTTACTATGACGCTAACGGACTCGCCATGAAGAGGTTCCATGTCCTTGACGGGATCGGCATTCGGCTGGCCAAAACAGCGGGGATTGAAGTCGCCGTCCTTTCCGGCATGGATGTGCCCTGCGTCGTGAGGCGGCTCGAAGTCCTTGGCGTGACCGAGTATCACGGCGGATCCGACAATAAATGTACTATCCTTGACGGGATGCGTAAACGGATGTCCCTTGAGTGGCACGAAATCGCCTACCTTGGGGATGATTGGGTCGATCTTGCACCGATGTCTCGTGTGGGGCTGCCCGCCGCCGTTGCGAATGCCATGCCGGACGTCAAAAAACTGGCGAAGTTCGTAACCCAAAAGGAAGGCGGATGCGGCGCCGTCCGGGAATTTGTCGATTTGTTGTTGACTTGCCAAGGGAAACGTGACGCTCTGCTTGAGCATTGGATGCGGTTGGAATGAAACGGTCACGAATCCTGCTTATTGCCGCTCTGGCGGCACTTCTCGCTGGAGGTTGGTATGTCGCGAAGCGTGGCGGGGAAACAACGCTGATCGGCAGGCTGCTTGATGTCGCCAACAAGGGCGGCATCAAGTCTCTTGACGGGGCGAAGCTGCAAGACAACGCCACACAACCCGGCAACCCGCTTGAGGAAGTGGCTGGATTGGCCATTAAGGGGATCAACCTCTTCCAAGGAAATAAAGGATTGGAACTGTGGCGTCTCAAAGCGAGCTGGGCCCATATGTCCCAAAACGGCGATACGATCGATGTGGACAAGCCCGTCGTCCGTTATGCGCTCGGTGAAGGTTCCGCAAGCAACCCTGACGATGATGTTCTTGATGTGCAGGCCCAGTTTGGAAAAATCACCGACAACCAGCGATTCCTCACACTTTGGGATGATGTCGTCATCACTCGTTATGATGAAGTCATCACCAGTTCGCGCATGAACTACGATGCCAATAAGCGCCTTATGACCTTTCCAGAAGGTGCTGTGTTTGAAAGTCCCACGGCATCCGGGACAGCCACCCTTCTTGCTTGGGATCTTGCTGCCAATGAAGTACATGGTTCGGAAGGCGTACTGGTCGTACTCAAGCCCCGCCCCGATGCCACAAACGCCAATGCCGCACCTTCCCCGCATGAAACGCAGGCCAATCCCCAGCAAGAATTACCTCAACCTGCAAAGAAATAAGCCGCTATAGCTTCAATGGGTTACGGCTAGGAAAACATTATGAAAAAACTTTTTTTAGGTATAACCACACTGAGTTTAAGCCTGCTCTGCTCTGCTCCGCTGTGGGCAGCGCCGGTGACGCCGCCAAAGCCCGCCAAAAATGTTGAAACACGGATCACCTCCGATCAGCTGACCTATATCGCTGAAAAACAGCTCGTCATCTTTGACAAAAACGTCCATGTAGTCCGACCGGATATTGAAATATGGGCCAGCAGGATCACGGTTTATTTGAAGCCGCCCAAAGGGGACGCACAGAAGAAAGAAAACGAAAAAGGCGGCATGCCTGCCGGAATGGTCGCCGGTGATGTAGAGCGTATCGTCGCCGAACGGAGTGTGCGCATGAAAAGCGAAAACCGCAACGGCACTTGCGCGAAAGCGACCTATACGATGGACGACGGCGTCCTTCTCATGGAAGGCGATCCCCGTCTGACCGACGGGGAAAACACGGTTACTGGGGAGACCATCAAATATTTTACGGAAGAAAACCGTAGTGAAGTCATGGGCGGCTCCAAGAAGCGCGTCGAAGCGGTCTTTTCCGGCTCTAAAAGCTCCAGCCCGATCCGGGGGAACCGCTGATGGCCCGACTGTCTGGAGTTGATTTACGTAAATGGTACGGCCAACGCGAGGTCGTGCGCGGCGTTTCCCCCGAAGTGAACCAAGGGGAAATTGTTGGTCTGCTCGGCCCGAATGGGGCGGGTAAAACCACTTCGTTCTATATGCTGACCGGGATCATCAAACCGTCTTCAGGGCGGGTTCTCCTTGAAGCTCAGGATATTGGAACTTGGCCGCTCCATGAGCGCGCACGTGTGGGCATTTCCTACCTCCCGCAGGAAAGTTCCGTCTTCAGAAAACTTACGGTGCGTCAAAACCTTCAGATTATTCTGGAGCATACGGGTCTTTCCCGCAAGGAGCAGAAAGAAAGGGCGAATATCTTGCTTGAAGATTTCGGCCTCACCAGGCTGGAAAAATCCCACGCTATGCACCTGTCCGGTGGGGAACGCCGACGCCTGGAAATTGCCCGTGCGCTTATTCGGGAACCGAAATTCGTCCTGCTCGATGAGCCGTTTGCCGGGATTGACCCCCTTGCGGTGGGCGATATTCAAGGTTTGGTGCGCGCCTTGCGCGATCGCGGGATCGGAGTTCTCATCTCTGACCACAACGTCCGTGAAACTCTGACGATTTGCGACCGGGCCTATCTCATGGTGCAAGGGCAGGTCGTTCTTTCCGGGACACCGGAAACCATTGTCAATAATGAACAGGCTCGGAGCGTCTATCTTGGAGAAGGGTTTTCGCTCTGAGGTTCCATAGCCCGCTATTCTTTGTAATGATAAAAAAGATCGTGTACTCCGGTACCGATCTTTTTTTCTGTGGCAAATGCAATAACCAGTTTTTTTCTCATTTCTTTTTTATCAAATAACCACCTACAAGAAAAGAACAGAAGAAAAAAGCATCCCTGTTCTTGCAACATCCCTGAGCATGTGGCATAATCCCTGCATGTGAGGCATAAAGATGCTCGGTTGCTCTTGGCCTGACGGGTACCGTCGGTTCCCCTCCTCTTTAAGGTGTTCCTGCGGGTTGGACAGACTCTTATGACAACGGGATATTTGCATGGCATTGGAACTCAGACAGCAGCTTAAGCTTTCACAACAGCTGGTGATGACACCACAATTGCAGCAGGCTATCCGCCTATTGCAGCTATCCCGCTTGGAGCTTGTGGAAACGGTTCAGCGGGAGCTGCTGGAAAACCCGTTTCTCGAAGAAATACAGGATGAGCCCTCCAACGAGCCCCCCGCAGAAGTCCGCCCCGAATCCCCACGCGATGAGCCTACATACGATCGGGAAGTGGCCCGCTCCGAAGACTGGGAAGACTATCTCGGAGAATTCGCAAGTACCCCGCAGCAAGTCCAGCCCAGAGACTATGAGCTCCCCGAAGAAATGAGTTCTCTGGAAGCCAGATATGCCTCCAGCCCCACGCTTGAAAGCCACCTTATGTGGCAGCTCCGCCTTTCCTCCCTTACTGACGATCAGAAAGAACTCGGTGAAATCATTATCGGAAATCTTTCTTCTTCCGGCTACCTTCAAGCATCCCTTGAAGAAATGGCGGAGATGGCACGTGCGGATTTTGCTGGCGAGGCTTCAACCGACGAAACGAAAGACAAGGCATGGCCTACAGCCGAAGAGGTAGAGACGGTTCTTAAGGCCATCCAGTTATTCGATCCGGTGGGTGTCGCCGCCCGAACACCTCAAGAATGCCTCCTCATCCAGATAAAGGCGTTAGGATATGACAGGGATCAGGTCCTTGTCGATCTCGTGCGCGATCACCTTGAGGATCTGGAGGCCCACAGATACAAGCCCCTGCTCCGCAAGTTCCGGCTGGATATGGATGAACTCAAGGAATACCTGGATATCATCCAGTCCCTTGATCCCATGCCTGGAGCGAGTTTTGGCGAAGGTGTGTCCACTTATGTCAGCCCTGATGTCTTTGTATACAAGGTGGACGGAGAATTCCTTATTGTCCTCAATGAGGACGGACTGCCGAATCTGCACTTGAGCCCTGTGTATGATAATGCATCGGAAAACGCGTCCAGCAAGGAAAAAGAATACTTCAACGAAAAAATCCGTTCCGCGGCGTGGCTTATCAAAAGCCTGCACCAACGGCAGCGGACATTGTACAAAGTTGTCGAAAGTATTGTAAAACATCAGCGCGGCTTTTTTGAGGAAGGGATCAGCAAGTTCAAGCCGCTTATCCTGAAAGACATCGCCGACGATATCAACATGCACGAATCCACGGTCAGCCGCATCACGACCAATAAGTATGTGGCAACCCCCTTTGGCGTGTACGAACTCAAGTTCTTCTTCAACAGCGCGCTGGAATTGGATGACGGAAGCCAAGTGGGTTCGGAGAGCGTTAAGGCGCTCATCAAAAAGTGCATCAGTGAAGAAGATCCTAAAAATCCCCTCTCGGATGAACGCATCGGTGAAATTCTCAAGGAACACTTAAAGGTGAATATAGCCCGGAGAACGGTAGCCAAGTACCGGATGGCAATGGATATTCCGTCATCATCCAGAAGGAAGGCCCATTTTTAGCCGTTCGAGGCCGCTTGAGAGCCCTTGACAGGACCTCAAAAAGGTTGTTGTAAAGGAATCATGCCTGACAAAGCAATGTCCGTTGCGGATATCTTGGTATTCGTTGTGCGGACTGGTTAGCAGCCAAAGGAGGCTTCATGCACATTTCCTTTACTTTCAAGAATTTCGAGCCGTCTGAACATTTACGTAAGTATGCCCGTCGCCGTATGGAGAAGTTGGGAAGGTTCTTCGGCAAGAACCCCGCTCTTGATGCGCAGGTAAATATGGCGGTCGACAAGTTCCGCCAGCGCGTTGAAGTTCAGCTTACCGGTGACGGCATCAATATTGCCGCCAGTGAAGCCTCGGAAGATATGTACGCCTCCATCGACCTTGTTCTTGATAAGCTGGAAGCTCAGGTCAAGAAGTTTGTTTCCCGGAACAAGGAAATCCATCGGAAGGGGCGCGCCAATGATATTGACGTGTATACGTTTGAAGTAACGGAAGAGGATGGTGAACGCACGATTACGGGGCGCGACCATTTTTCTCCCAAGCCCATGAGTCCCGACGAAGCGGCCATGCAGCTTGACGCAAATGACTTTGAATTCCTCACTTTCCTAAATTCGGAAAATGATCGCATCAATGTCATCTATCGGCGTAAGAACGGTAACCTTGGATTGATAGATCCTATTTTCTAGGGCTTGTGCCGATACGATAAAGTAATTTCAACAAGCCCGCCCGGAGAGTATCACCGGGCGGGCTTCCTGTTACTACGGAAGCACTCATGACGGATCAGCCTCTCCTTCCTAAACATGCCGTGACAAAGTCGATGAACCCTACTCCCGAAGGCCTCAAAGCGAATGCTGATAAGCCGATCTTCATCATCACCGGGCTCTCCGGTGCAGGCAAAAGTACTGTACTTCATGTCTTTGAGGACATGCGCCTGTTCACGGCGGACGGGGTGCCGCCAGAGCTCATGCCGGAGATGGTGCGCCTTCTACAGGGTTCCTCCGTTGAGCCTTCTCATGGCATAGCTCTCGGTTTCGATCAGCGGCGCAGCGAGTTTATGGCTGAACTCGATCAGGCGCTGCATCGGCTGTCCGGTATGGGATTCCGCACGAAGATCCTTTATCTGGAAGCAGATCCAGCCGTCATCATGCGGCGCTACGCCACAACTCGCCGTCCCCATCCGCTTGAGCGGGAAGGCGTCGGCTTGGAACAGGCCGTACGCGAAGAAATGGAACGCCTTGCTCCCGTTCGGGAAATCGCCGATAATGTCATCGATACCTCTTCCTTTTCCATCCACGACTTGCGGCGGAGCATTCAACGCAAATGGAACAGCACCCAAGAACGCCTTCACACCATCAAGGTCAATCTGATTTCCTTCGGGTTCAAATACGGCGTTCCCCGCGAAGCGGATCTTGTCTTTGATCTGCGTTTTCTCCCCAATCCCTACTTCGTCGAAGCGTTGCGCCCGCAGACGGGAAAAGAGAGCGCCATTGCCGAATATGTTTTCAGTGAACCTTCAGGTAAAGAATTCAAAAAACGGCTTATTGATTTTTTATCTTTTCTTTTGCCCCTTTATGATGCTGAAGGACGTTACCGTATTACGGTAGCCTTAGGATGTACGGGAGGGAAACACCGCTCCGTGGCGATGACAGAAGCCCTTATGCGGGCACTCAAACGGCAAGATTATGCTGTTTCCGTGGAGCATCGGCATATGGAGCTTGGTTGATCCGCTCACTTCTGAAGTTTGCTTTTTCCGCTTCGAGGCATTAGAGATACAGCCTGTCATACACATCAATGCCATAGGGAATATGAACATGCTGCCTCTTGAAACCCTCGGAGCGTTTTTTGTTGCTGCCATAGTAATGGGATTAGCCCCCGGCCCCGATAATATTTTCGTTTTAACCCAGTCCGCCCTGTATGGCTTTCGGGCCGGCATCATGACCACGTTAGGGCTGATGACCGGGCTTTTCGGGCATACGGCAGCCGTAGCCCTCGGCGTTGCGGCACTGTTCCAGACATCCGAGATGGCCTTTACTGTCTTGAAATGTGCAGGGGCGGCCTACCTGCTGTATCTGGCATGGCTTTCCTTCCGCAGCGGCGCATCTAGGGCATGGCTTGAACAAAGCACCTTTCCCGGATACTGGGCCTTGTATCGGCGGGGTGTGATCATGAACATTACCAACCCCAAGGTTACGCTTTTCTTCCTCGCCTTCCTTCCGCAATTCGCCAAACCGGAACTTGGAAATGTCCCGTTTCAGATCATCACTTTTGGCCTCCTCTTTCAGCTCGCTACGCTAATCGTCTTCGGAGGTGTTTCGTTCCTTGGCGGCAGGCTTGCCGAGTGGTTCAACGCCTCCATCCGGGGGCAAATCATCCTCAACCGGATCACCGCATGCATCTTCACCGCATTGGCGCTCCTGCTCATCTTCTCCTCCAGATGACAGAAAGCCCCGTCATACGGGGCTTTTCTTTTTGGCTCTGTCATAGTACATGGTTGTCTTATTTCAGCAATATATTGAAAATATATGCTTTTCCTTTAATCTTTCTGCTGGTGGGCTCTGTGATTGGGGGATTTTATTAGTTATTTCTTTGGAATTTCAAGGAAATAAAGCATCAACCGTTTTCTATGATACAGCCTTCTTTTTTTGTGGATCTGAACTAGAATCCTAAGAACTGCTTGATATTGCGATAAAAGATCTTCTCAAGGGCGTTCTCCGGCAATCCGCAGACCTCCGTCCGCAGCATTTCCACCCGGTAATGATGGAACGGCGCATCGCTCCCCCAGAAAACCCGTTCGCTGCCGACCGTATTATAGGCCTCGCGGATTTTGGTGTGCATGGGCATCCCCGATGTTTCGAGGTACACATTGTCGTGTTTCTTGGAAAGATCAATGGCGGCCTGAATGTAGATGCCGTTTCCATGTCCCATGTGTACCATCACGATCCGTACTTTCGGAAAATCCTCCACAAGCTGGATGATGCTGTGGGGAAGGGAAAAAGGTGGATGCCCCGAATGGATGAATACAGGCAAATCCATCTGTTGCGCGACTTCCATCAGGGGATGCACCACGGCGTCATTCGCCGTAAAAGCATTGAAAAGGGGATGCAGCTTTATCCCCTGAAAACCGTGTTCACGGGCTTCGCGGATAACTGTTTCGACGGCCTTGTCCCCGTCGTAGGGACTAGACAATAGTTTAATATATTTAAATAATTAAACTTACACTCAGCATAATGTGTCAAAATGTGGCGAAATAGACCACAAATATGTGTCAAAATATGTGCCTAAAAAGCCCTCCCGGAACTACCGAGAGGGCTTTTTCTATCCCTCAATCAACCATCCCGCAAAATCTCCGAACCGGAACACCTCCACGGCGTCGGGCCCCAACTCCCCACGGTAAAGAGGCCGCTGCACGCCGGACAGTGAAAGCTCTTTCCGCATCACCGCCCCCGGCTCCGCGCCCTGCCTGAGCTTGCAATCCCACGTCAGCCGGGACAGCACCGTTGCCGGATAACCGCCGGGGGATTCTTCCTTGTCCACCACGATAATCGCCCCGCCCGGCTTCACCTTCCCCCTCAGCGTCGCAAGCAAACGCCGCCGCTCCGGGACGGGCAGGAACATGAGGACAAGGAAACAGATAGCAACATCAAACGGCTTATAGGGATATCGGGCTACGTCAGCCATGACCGCCCTACCCGGCCCATTGTACGCCTTCACCATGTCCGGGACTTCATCAAGCGCAACAAGCCGTGCGTTTCTCTCCGTCAGCGTCGGCGAAAGAGCCCGCCCGACGTTCCCCGTGCTGGCCCCAAGGTCATAAACCAGACCCCGCCGAGGAATGTAATGCCGCGCAATCAGCACGATGGATTCCGTCACCATCCCATACCACGGCAACTGCTCCCGTACATGGACATCAAACTGAGGGGCAAACCCCTGAAACGTCCAATCCTGCCGCTTATCCTGTTCAGCTCCTATCATCACTGAGTTGAGTCCTGTCTTGCGCCCCGCCGTTCCGCCTGTTACCCTTCGTGCGCCCCGTAGAATGGGCACAAACACTGGCGGAAACCTTGCACGATGCTGCAATCATCGTGTGGGGCCGTGGTTCGGCGGTGAGACGCCGAGCCGGTGGGGGAGGCTCCAATCTCCCCCGCCTCTGCCTGAACATACTCTAACGGTTTACGCTTCCGGGGTCACGCGCCGCAGTTCAGGGGGCGACTGCCTGCCCTCCCTCTCGCTTTCGTAACTGCTCTTACAGTGTTCCCTTTCCCAGAAGAACAGCGCGTCCACGAGCTTGCGGGGCCATGTGCGTATGCCTGCCTGTTCCCACCGCCAGCATCGGCTGCTCAAGGTTTCGTCAGGCCAGCCCATGAAGAGGGTGTTGAGGAACTGATCGAAGCCGATGAGGATGTGTTTTCCGTAGGTCATGCGGCTTCAACCTCTTCCGGCGTGGTCGCGGCCTCCACAGCCGCTTTACGTTCCCCGCCGCGCTGCATCGTCTCGTTCTTGTGATTCATGGCCCCGCCCGCGTAGAGCGCGAGGAAGCCCGATGCGTCGAACGTCAAACGCTCAAGTTCACCGCCCGGTACTGTGTAGGCGTTCCACGTCACGGATTCGGGCAGGCCGGGCATTCCCGATTGCTTCATCAGGCAGACATTCGCCGTATCCGCAAAATTCTGCTGGTCAAAGGTGTCATAGCTGAAATGATAGGTGACTCCGCCCACGGCATAGTCGAACCCGGAAGCAATGGCGGCGGACGTTTCCGCGTCGATCCGGGCCTTCTTCGCTGCTTTCAGCTCTTCCAGCGTGGGCACATAGGGTTTTTCTTCGGTCACACATTCCGGATGCGCTTCGGCGTAGGCAAACACCTCGTCCCATTCTTCCGCGAATTCGGCGGCGTAGGGATAGACATGGTAGGGCATGCCATTTTTCGTGATGACGTATGAGTCGTCAAAAGTGCGGTGGATGATTTGTCTGTAGTCCGTCATCTTTTTATCCTTTTCATGCTATTCTGATAGCAAGGGCTGGCCCGGTAACCATTGTTCCTCCAGCTTCATCTATTGCTTTTGTTCCCTTATCAAGATACCGCCATGTTCCTCCATTCGGTAGGTTAACGCCAGTCCTTTCAGATATAGCAACTACATTAGGCGTAACTACTGCCGAGTGTGCCGCGTAACTAGTGCTTCCCGCAGGCCCTTGCGGGCCTTGTGGCCCTGTCGCTCCCGTGGCTCCTTTAGGGCCTTGCGGCCCAGTAGCGCCCGTATCACCTTTGTCGCCTTTCGGCCCTTGTTCCCCCGTGGCCCCTTTGTCACCTTTGTCGCCTTTGGCTCCAGTCGCGCCTTTTTGCGCGATCAGCGTCCAGTAAGCCGTATTCGTGGGGAGGATGGAGGTGGTGGAGGTATGGCTTTTCTTGCAGGCATAGGAACTGCCGTTATACGTCACCACGTCAATTTGCGTAGTGTTGTTTACGTAGGCCGTTCCACTGGCCCATGCGCCCTTCACCACAAGCGAAGCGCCCTTGGCCCCGGTTGCGCCTTTCGCTCCCGCCGCTCCGTCCTGTGCGGCCTTTTTCCAGAACGTCGATGAGTCGGACGGTGTGGAGCCCACAGTATAGGTCTTTGCGGTCATTACCCACAGCGCAGTGCCGTGGCGAACCATGTTCAAGGTTTCGTATGTGGCCTTTGCCGACCAATCCCCTTTATAGATCGGGCACACCGGCCCAAGATCATATGTTTGTTGCGCCATTTGTTAATCTCCTATCGTAACGATCAAATGCCCGTTGGCGTTGATGGCCACTGCGGTAATGCTCGCCCCCGCATCGCCTTTTGGCCCCTGCGGTCCTGTTGCTCCAGTTGCGCCTTTCGTTCCGGTTGCGCCTTTCGGCCCTTGTTCCCCCTTGTCTCCCTTATCCCCTTTCTCTCCTTGTTTTCCTGTCGCTCCAGTCGCTCCCTTTTGTGCGATCAGCGTCCAATACGTAGCGTTGGTCGGCAGAATGGAAGATGAAGACGTATGGCTTTTGACGCAGGCGTAGGAACTGCCGCTATACGTCACCACGTCAATTTGCGCAGCGTTGTTTACGTAGGCCGTTCCGCTGGCCCATGCGCCCTTCACCGCAAACGAAACGCCCTTGGCCCCGGTTGCGCCTTTCGCTCCCGTATCTCCGGTATCCCCTTTGTCGCCTTTAGCCCCCGTTGCGCCCGTAGCCCCCGTATTGCCTTTTTGAGCCATGAGCGCCCACTTTGATGTGTCCGTGGGCAACGTCCCGGCGGGGCTCCCGCCTGACGCCGTGCATACGTATGACGAACCGTTATAGGTCACACAGTCAAAAAACTCGTAAGCCGTGCCGGAACTGTACACACCTTTATGCACAAGCCGGACGCGGCCAAGGTCAAGCGTATTGCCCGCCATATGCTTGTCCTCCTTTAGCTGACGGAAATAATGAGATTTCCACGATCATCAATGTAACCATCCGTGATGTCGGACGATGTCACGACCATAAACCGCAAATGCCCGGTGTCAGGATCGAGCCTGAAACTTGAGACGTTCGTCAAACCTACTACCGTGTCGCCGCGTGGGATGCCGAGCGTGAGCTTGGAATTGCCGGGATCAAAGGTTGCGGTCGCGTCGGCCCCCGACGCCAGAGTGACGGCCTCAGCGGTCATTTCCCTGTACTGATTGACGAGGCTCTGAGCCCGGTTTGCACTTTCCCCGGCTGCCGTAGCTGAGGCTGCGGCTGCTTCGACGCTGCCATTCACATCCACGGCGAACTGGTTCAATGCTGGAATAAGCGTCTTGTTCAGGTCTTCGTTGACCATCTTCTTTTGCGCTTTCAGACTGTTGAACGTCAGCACGTCAAACCGTTCCTGATCGCCCACCAGCCTGTCCGGCGGCTCCGGGAGATCCGAAATCTTGGGAATCTGTTTTACTGCCATTACTTCAACCCCTGTATGTCAACGCTCATGGAAATTTCGTTCGGCCCTTCAAAAGTTGCCCGCCAATCCTCAAGCCACCCCCAAACCGTCAGCGACTGGTAGGAGCCGATGCCCTCGTTGTCGTCGCCAAGCCACAGCGCCGGAAGGCCATGCAGCCGGGAAAGGATTTCCCGCACGGTATCGAGCCGGGACGGATGCAGATACAAGGGCAGGCTCGTGCGCTTGGCGTTGGCCCGCTTGACCAGCCGCGTGTTGCCGAACTCGTCGGTATCCTTCCGGGAATAGTCGCGGATGGAGCATTGCGTGTTGTAAAGCGTCAGGCCAAGGGGCCATGCCTGTCCGGCCACGACATGGCCGAGCGCCGGGCCTCCCTTCTGCGTGAGCGTCACCTCCAGCGTGGCCACGGGCGACAAGGGAATGTTGGTCACGGCCTGATCAACAACCCGCTCAAGGGGCCTGAAATAGTATTCCCAATAACCGTCAACATCCTTCAATGTGTTTACGGTGTTATCGTACATAACGAGGCCGTCGCCGTCCTTCACCACGGCCCGGATGCTCGTGGCTTTGAAGTTCAGGAGCGCAAACGCCGTACAGCGGTTGAAAGACACCGTGAACGTCAGCGTCTCGGCGTCCGCCGGGGCAACGGTTTGCGTAGACACGTACTGGTCGAGCATGGCGTACCGGTTCGTCGGCCCCATGAGCCGCCACACCGCGTCTGTCCCTTCGCAATGCAGATCCGGCTGTTTGCCTGTGCTGGCGCCTACGGCCTTGTAAACCTCATGCCCGTAGACGACGGAATCCCCGACGCCATACGCGGCTTCCGTAGCCCACGCCGGGGCGTCATCTTCCGGCACGGAACTGGACAACAGCCTGACGGCCTGTGGCTCTATGACCTTCATACGCCCACCTTCGTCGGCACGCCTTCAACATCCCAGAGTTCGACCAAATCCGACACGCGCCGCCCGTACTTTGCCACCTCACTGAGGAGAATATTCATATCCCGACGAAGCTGATGGACTTCCTGCCGCAATGCCCTTGCCTCCCCACCGCTTTCGCGGCTTTCCCCGGATGTTGCCCCAGGTATCGCGCCCCGGAGTATTGCCGCCGTATCCGCCGCAGTGTAGACGCGTCTCGGCTGCGAGAAATTCACCAGTTCCGGCCCTTTTTCGCCCACAAGCGCCCACCCCGGCATGGCAAGGCCGCCTCCCGCGAACGCCTTGACCCCGGCCTTGTCCGCCGCCGCATCCAAAAGCGGTTTCAGCTCGGCAATCTGCTTCTCGATTTCTTCAAGTGTCGCGCTCTGACCTTGAAGCTGCTCAAGGGCCGCATTCTGGGCATCAAGCTGGCCTTGCAGCGTTTCAAGTTGTTTGTCGGCGGCGGACACCTGCGCACCCGCCGCCTCTTGCGCGGCTTTCAACTGCGCATTCACCGCCCAGAACGCGTCGAGGTATTCCTCTTCCGTCCCCGCCGTCTGCTTCACCAGATCGAGCAGGGAATTGCCCACGCCCGCAAGCTGGCCCGCAGCGTCGGAGTCGCCGCCCAGAGCAAGCCCTGACAGCCTCCGAAACTCGGCCTGCACCGTGCCGAGACGGTTCTCCGCGTCAATGTTGGCGTTCCCGGCGAACAGGCCGTAACGGGACTGTTCAAGGCTCTTATCAAGGTTTTCCCATGTGTTCTTGAGAGATTGCGCGGCGGAAAGCTGCTCGTTAAGGGCGTTGATCTCTTCTTGGATCGCCTGTTGTTGCAACTGGAGCCGTTGCTGCTCCAGCGCATCCATCTGCGCCTTGAGCGAATCATATTCGGATTTCGCGGCGTCCTGCGCGGCCTTTGCCGTTTCCGCCGCGTGCAGCTTCATGAGTTCCGCAACCTGCGCGGAGCCTTCACCGAACTGGCTGATCGCTTCCCGCAATTCGTTTTCCTGCGAAATGGCCCGGCTTACTTCGTCACTGGTGCCGTCAAGCGCCGCCCACCGCTGCGCGATGGACTGATCGAACGTGCGCAGCATTTCCTCAGTGGCCTGTTTCACCACTTCCGCGCGCATGGCCTCCACCTGCGCAAGCTGCGATTCCGTAGCCCCGATGATTTCAAGCGCCTTCTTGCGCTGATCGACAGCCTCGTTCGCCGCCTTCACCGCCTGCTCATAGGCGGAAAGCGGATGCAGCGATTCATCCAACGTATTGATGTAATCGTTGATGAAGGCGTTCCGGTACTCATCAATGAGATCCGCAGCGTACTGCGCGTTCACACCGGAATCCTTCATGCCCTGCGTCCATGCGTCGAGCTGCTCCTTGGCGGACTGCGCCTGCTGCTCCATCTCGGACAGCGGGTTTGTAATGGCTTCGGTCGCGCTCGTCACCGCGTTGATGGCGGAAAGCGCCGTAGACGCCTTCTGCAACCCCTCGTCGGTGGTGACGTCGAACGAATCAAAGAACTGCGAGATGCCCGCGTCCGCAAACACCTTTTGCGCCACGGCGGTCATCTGGTTGCGCATGTCCTCGGCGGCTTCCTCAAGCCGTTCTTCGGCCATGCCCTCTTCCCACCACTGGAAATTCCACGAGGCATCGGAGATGCCACGCCCGGCTGACCATGTTGCCGTCTCAAGCCCGGAAAGCGCCTGCTGGCGGATCTGCTCCGGCAGCGCCCCGGCAATATCCAAAAGGTTCCCGGCGGTCTGGCTGGCGATTTGGGCAATGCCCTGCGCGAACGGCTCGGCTTCCTTCCGCCCGGCCCGGTCATACCACGCCCCACCCATGAAGGCGTCAATGTACGTCTGCGGGTCACGCGAGAAGCCCACATTCTCCATTT
>NZ_DBMAFI010000027.1:0-46286 GCF_057864385.1 Bilophila sp.
GCTCCCTTCCCCCTCCCCAAACCCCACCCCTATCCCCCTAAAACTTTCGTAAGGGTCGGCGGCGGGACGGGGGGATTGGAAGAGTTGGGCCTTGGCATCCGTCTCCCGGAACTGCGTCAAGGAAAGGCAAGGAAGCATTTCTTTTTGGATCTGTCATAGCATGTGGCTGTTTTAGCCCTACAGTATGCTGAAAATACAGATGTTTTGTTCATTTTTCCGTCGATGGACTCCATGCTTGGGACTTTTATTGGTTATTTCTTTGGAACTTTAGGAAATAAAGCATCAATCATTTTTTCTGGCACGGCTTTTTTATGATGTTTTTTTTGGGGGGCTAGCTGTCGTTTGGGCTTGTTATGGGTTATTTTCGTTGGCTGTGTCATAGAAAATGGTTGGTGCTTTTTTCCTTGAAGTTTCAAAGGAATAACCGACAACATGCCTGAGCCGTGGATCCCGCCAAGGGGAAAACTGGAGAAAAAGGCTATATTTTCAAAGCACTGTGGAGATGAAACAACCACATACTCTAACAGAGCCTTTCTTTTTCTTCTCTCTCTCTCTCTCTCTCTCTCTCCACATTTTCCGCCGGCGGGCTCTATGGTTGAGAGCTTTTATTGGTTATTGGAGTTTTAAAGAAAGCATCAACCATTTCCTATCCTATGACACAACCTTTCTTTAAGGGGGGTTCCGCTCGGCGCTTTCAGATCCGTTGTGGTCTCTCTTTTTTCCGTTTTCGTGACTGGATTGCGGTGGGAACGTGATTCAGGCATGTCCGGGGGCATGAGCATGATTTCCGAGTTTTTCGCGGACGGGGTGATCCCGTGGTCGCCGATTTTGCTGTCGCTGAAGGTTGCGGGCCTTGCGACCGCCGCCTCGTTTTGCGCCGGGGTCGCCGCCGCATGGCTTCTGGCCCGCCGCCGTTCGCCTTTTTCCGCAGTCTTGGACGCCATGTGTACGCTTCCGATGATACTGCCGCCCACGGTTTTGGGCTATTATCTTATCCTGCTGGTCGGGCGGCGCGGCGTCATCGGGCCGTGGCTGGCTGAGTGTGGCATCAACCTAATCTTTTCGTGGCAGGGGGCCGTGGTTGCGGCCACGGTGGTCGTGTTTCCGTTGATCTACAAGTCCGCCCGTGCCGCGCTGGAACTGGTGGACCCGCGCCTTGAGAACGCGGCCCGCACGCTTGGGGCGTCGGAGTGGAAAGTTTTCTGGCAGGTGTCGCTGCCTCTGGCGTGGCGCGGCATCGTCGCCGGGGGAATGCTGGCCTTTGCGCGGGGCATGGGCGAATTCGGCGCGACGCTGATGATCGCGGGCAATATTCCCGGAAAGACGCAGACCCTCGCGCTTGCCATCTATGACGCGTTTCAGGCGGGCAACGACGAGCAGGCGACGATCCTGGTCGTATTGACGTCGTGCCTGTGCCTTACCATTCTTGTCGTTGCCGACAGGTTGTTCGGCGGAAAGGCGGGAGGCCGCTGATGCTTGATGTGCAGATCCGCAAGCGCCTCGCCACGGGGCGGAAACGCGGCGACGGTTTTTCCCTTGAGGTGTCCCTGCGCTGTGCCACACGGCGGCTTGTCCTGTTCGGGCACTCCGGTTCCGGCAAGACGCTTACCCTCCAGTCGCTGGCGGGGCTGGTCCGGCCTGACGGCGGATACATCAAGATTGGGGACGACGTGCTGTACGCTTCGGAACAGGGCATTGATCTCCCGGCCCGTGAGCGCCATCTTGGGTATGTCTTTCAGGATTATGCGCTGTTCCCGCACCTGACAGTCCGCAAGAACGTGGAATTCGCGCTCGACAAGACGAAGCGGACCTTCTTCGGCCGCCCTTCCCCCGCGGCCCGTAAATCCGTGGAGGCGCTTCTGGAACGCTTTGAGGTCGGGCATCTGGCCGAGCGGTATCCCCGTGAAATTTCCGGGGGCCAGAGGCAGCGCGTCGCACTGGCCCGCGCCCTTATCACCGCGCCCCGGATGTTGTTGCTGGACGAACCCTTTGCCGCACTGGATCCGCTCCTCCGGGTCAGGATGCGCCGCGAGATCCGCGCCCTGCTCGACGAATGGAACATCCCCGTCGTGCTGATCACCCATGATCCCGCCGATGTGGACGCCTTTGCGGACTCGCTGGCCGTCTACAGCAATGGCACGATCAAGCATATCCTCGACGACTATCCTTCCCGCCGGGCGAACGAGCCGGACGCGCTTTCGCTTCTTGCCTCATTGGTTGAAGTATAGCCGGAACAGCCTGGTGGAAGGAACAAGCACGAAGCGCCGCCGTTTCCTTTTTCCACCGCCCTCGTTCTTTCCAACCTCTTCACTGAGAACAAAGGTTCTGTTACAGTATGTGGTTGTTTTTTTATCTCCGCAACACGATGAAAATACAGCCTTTTTCTCCGGCTTTCCCCTTGGCGGAATCCATAGCTAAGGTATAGGGCTGATTATTCCTTTGGGCTTCAAGGAAAAAAGCATCAGCCATTTCCCATGACATAGCCATAACAAAAAGCCTTTCCCAGTCCGGGGAAGGCTTTTTGTTTAGCTCCATTGTAATAACCGGCTGATATTTTTTGAAGCTCCAAACAAGCAATCACTGAAATCCTTCACTTTGGGATTTCGTCAACAGAGAACTTATGGAAAATACTGTATATTCACTGTATTGCCTAACTATGCCAGTCAGATCCCGTGACGCCTTTTGGGGCAATCCCTACAACAGGGATTCAATGAACTCCGTGTGGAGGCTGCCGAGGTCAGAGGCGGGCAAGCCCTGCAACAGGGATTCGATAAAGTCGAAAGTCTTTGGGGATGGAGGGGTGGGGTTTGGGGAGGGGAGGAAGGGGCTTTCTTCAGAAAGGCCCTTCCTCCCCTCCCCAAGATTTCAGCTATATCCCCAAAACGACGGCAAACGCCTTGAACAGGACGGACACGGGCTTGCCGGGCTCAAGCTTGAGCATGCGGGCGCTCTGGGAGGTAATGACGGCGCAGACGGTGGAGCCTTCGTCGAGGGTGACGATGACTTCGGCTTCGATTTCTCCGAGCTGGACGCTCTGCACCTTGCCGGAGAAGTGGTTGCGGGCGCTGGTGGGCGCGTCGCCGGTGCTGATGATGACCCACGGGGCCTTGATCGTCGCGGTGGTGTTGATGCCTTCGCGGAGTTCGAGGTTGTCGGCGCTTTCGGCGGTGATGACGGAGACGACCTGAAGGCCGGTTGAAGTCAGGATTTCCACTTCAACGAGCAGATCGCCGCGCTTGATGCGGTTAATGGTTCCGGTAAACGCGTTGCGGGCGCTGGTTTTTTTCATAGCTTCCCTCCTAATATGGGAATGGACGATTTTTCGGGCGTCTTCACGGGAAAAGTGAAGGTAACTTGCCGTCAGGGTCGGGCTCTGCTGCCCGAGGAACTGCTGGACGATCTTGAGCGGCACGTCGCCGCGCAGAAGTTCAATGCCCCGCGAGTGCCGAATGACACGGGGGCTGAGGAGCTCCTTCGGCAGATCGACGTCTTTCGCCCGCTCATAGAAGATACGGCGCACATAGCCTTGATCAAGGTGCAGCACCTCACCGCGCAGGCCGAACATGAGAGGGGACTCCAGCACTTGCCGGATTTCCGCCATGATGGCTTCGGGGAATTGAAGCTCCCTGGGGTTCTGCCCCCGGACGCTGACGATGGAGCGGGCAAAGTCGAGATCCGTGCGGTCGTCGATGGACAGGGCTTCGCCAAGCCGCAGCGCACCGTAGCGGATGAGCAGAAAAACCAGCCACAGCCGTCCCCTTGAGCGGCTCTGCGTCGTGGAGGCGGACGCCTTGTACCAATCAAGAAACGCCTTGGAAACGGCGTCGAGCTGTTCCGAGGTCAGATGCCTGACATTTTCCGGGACGGTGAATTGGCCGCCGGGGTGCGGCGTGGACGGGGGCGGGGCCTGGGGCGCGCTGCGGGTTTCGCGTTCATGGCGGACACAGGCTTCGATGAACCGCAGGGCGGAGTCGTCAAGCCCCTGAACAAGGCGGGTTATTTCTTCCTGCATGGAATCTCCTCTGTACCGATAAGCGACTTTTCGGGATATGCAGGCTATCCCACGGGCTGATGTAGGCGAAAGCCAGTCACGCAGTTTCCCAAAAGAGTGACAAGATTGCCGGGAAAACGCAAGGGGGGTATTGGTGAAAAGGTTACCGTTCGTGAACCGCAACAGTCGAACAACAAAGGAGTATGGACATGGATAAGCGTTTTTTCCGTCGGTGTGCCCGAAATGCGGCGTTCGGCCTTTTGGGGTGCCTCCTTTTGGCGGCTCCGGCGTTTGCGGCGCAGGAAATCACGGTTTCCGGCGCAGCCAGCCTGACGAATGCGTTCACGGAGATAAAGGGGCTTTTTGAGAAGAAATACCCCGACATCAAGGTGCATACCAACTTTGCGGCCTCCAACCCCCTGCTCAAGCAGATGGAAGAGGGGGCTCCCGTCGATGTGTTCGCTTCCGCGGATCAGGAAACGATGGACAAAGCGGCGGCCAAGAAGCTGGTCGATACCGCCACGCGCAAAGATTTCGCGCTCAATGATCTCGTTATGGTCGTTCCTTCCGACAGCAAGCTCAACCTGACCGGAGCCAAGGATCTGACCAAGCCCGAAGTCAAGCGCATCGCCGTGGGGAATCCCGACTCCGTACCCGCCGGCCGCTACACCAAGGCGGCCCTGACGACCGCCGGCCTCTGGGAAACGTTGCAGCCGAAGTATGTTTTCGGCGCGAGCGTCCGTCAGGCTCTGGACTATGTGGGCCGTGGCGAGGTTGACGCCGGTTTCGTTTACCGCACCGACGCCAAGCAGGGCGGCGACAAGATGAAGGTGGCTGCCGTGATGGATGGCCACAAGCCTGTCCTGTACCCCATCGCCGTGGCGACCACGGGCAGCAACCGTGACGGCGGCGCGAAGTTCGTCAATTTCGTGCTCTCTCCCGAAGGACAGGCCGTGCTTGCCAAGTACGGCTTCAGCAAGCCGCAGAAGTAGCTGCATATATGTGGGGAAGGGAGGGGAACCTTTCTGGAGAAAGGTTCCCCTCCCTTCCCCACACCCCATCCCTCCCCTCCCAAGACTTTCGACGTTATCGAATCCCTGTTCGCGGCTGTTCTTTTGCTGTCGGCTGTGTCATAGAAAACGGTTGATGTTTTTTCTTTGAAGTTCCAAAGGAATAACCGGTAAAATGCCTTAGGCTCGGACTCAGCCAAGGGGAAGGCCGGGGAAAAAGGCTGTATTTTCACTGCCCTGTGGAGATGAAGCAACCACATGCCATGACAGGGCCTTTCTGTCGCCTCCTCTCGAACGATGTTGGATGATTGTTTCGTCTGCGGCATCGCTTCGGCAGGAGGCTTTTTTATGGATTCCCCCAAGTGTGGGGGGAACGGTGTGGAAGTTTGTTTGGCTGGGTTTATTATTCCCGGCCTTGGAGTATCTTGCTCTTCAAGTCCGTTGGAGCAGGTTTCCTATCCTTTTTAGTGCGAAGGGCTGCGTAATGGAGGGGAAGAGGGCGTGTAAAAAGTATATTGGCGTTTTTTAGAAGGCCGTGTCATAGGAAACGGTTGATGCTTTATTTCTTGAAGCTCTAAAGGGATAGCCAATAACAAGCCCTCAACCTTGAAGTTTATCAGTGAAAAATTAAATAGCAACACATATTTTCAGTATATTACAGGGATAAAACAACCATATGCTATGACAGCGGCTTTTAGAAAGGCTGTGTTATAGAAAATGGTTGATGCTTTTTCCTTGAAGATCCAAAGGGATAACCGGAAAAATGCCTTATCAGTGAATCCCGTCAAGGGGAAAACCGGATAAAAAGTCTCTATTTTCAGCATACTGTGAAAATAAAACAACCATGTATATGACAAAACCAAACCATTTAAAAAAGCTACTCACCGAACAATAGAATTTCCCAATCAATTCCTGCAAACTTACCGCCGGGTCAGGCCCATGCCTGCCGCCGGAAGCCATTTACAACATCTTCAGAACCCTGCATTTTTCTAACTCTGTCAACCAACAATCAATATTGATGTTTTTCTAAAGGTTCTGTTCAAGTTTACGGTTGATAAAGAGAAAGGCTCTGTTATCGTTTATGGTTGTTTTATCTCCACAGTGCGGTGAAAATACAGCCTTTTTATCCGTTTTTCCGCTGATGGACTCCATAATTGGGGCATTTTATGAGTTATTCCTTTGGAATTTCAAGGAAAAAAGCATCAGCCATTTCCTATGATGCAGCCTTTAAATTATTCGACAGGCGATTTGTGAAGCAGCCTTTGGGAAAGCAAAAAGCTTGCAAGGAATGGGGATTCAGGGAACAATATTCCCGAATCCTCATTTTTTCAGGAGCACGGAATCATGCGGCATTGGCTTTTTAAAAGCGAACCCGGTTGTTATTCGTTTACCGATTTGGAAAACGCGCCCGCCCAGACCACGAGTTGGGACGGCGTGCGGAATTATCAGGCCCGCAATTTCATGCGCGACGACATGAAGAAAGGTGATTTGGGATTCTTCTACCACAGCGGCAAGAATCCTGAAATCGCCGGGATTGTGGAAATCGTGCGCGAAGGGCATCCCGATCTCACGGCGCAGGATCCCGATGCCGGGCATTTTGATCCGAAGGCCACGCCGGACGATCCCCGCTGGTACATGGTGGATGTGAAGCTGGTGCGGCGATTCGATCCGCCGGTTCCCCGCAGCCTGCTGCGGTTTGTTCCTGAGCTGGCGGGGATGGAGCTCATGAAGACCGGAAGCCGCCTCTCCGTGCAGCCTGTGGAGGCCGAAGCCTATGCCGCCATCGTCAGGCTGGCGGATCAGCTCGCCGCGGACAGGACGGCGGGGCAAGAGGTGAAGGCATGAGCGAGCTTTTGCGTTCTCCCGATGCCGAACTTGCCGCGCTGGAGGCCCGTATCGCCCGCTTGGAGCGGCTGGAGGAGCAGGTCTATTTTCAGGAGCGGACGCTTTCCGCCCTCAACGAGGCGATAACGCTTCAGCAGAGGCAGTTGGACGATCTTCAGGGGCGCGTGGAAGCCGTTGAGGAGAAGTTCCGTGAGCTTTGGGAGCTTGTCGGCAACGAAGGCGGAGAAGCGACCGTGCCGCCGCATTACATGAGGCTAGCATAGCTTTTGTTCGGCTAGGAAAAAGATTGGAGGGGGAAGGAGGGCCTTTCTGAAGAAAGCCCCTCCTTCCCCCTCCAAACCTCCCCCTTCCTCCCCAAAGACTTTTGACTTTATCGAATCCCTGTTGCAGGGAATCGTTTAATACGAGGAAAGGGCATTGCACGTTGGATGGTTAAATTGGGCTCTGTTATAAGTATGTGGTTGTTTCATCTCCACAGCGCGGTCAAAATACAGCCTTTTTCTCCTGTTTTTTCCTTGGCGGGATCCACGGCTAAGGTATTTTATCGGTTAATCCTTTGGAACTTTAAGGAAAAAAGCATCAACCATTTTCTATAACACAGCTTTAAATTTTATGTCTGCGTCATAGCAAGTGGTTGATGCTTTATTTTTCTCAATGCCAAGGGAATAACCAATAAAATCCCCCAATCATAGAGTCCGTCAACGGGGAAATGAGAGAAAAAGCCTCTTTTTTCACCACACTGTGGATGTGAAGCAACCATATTCTATGCCAGAGCTTTATATCCTATGCAACTTCATATGATTTTTGAAACTATTCAAGGCCGTGCCATAGGAACGGATTGATGCTTTATTTATTGAAGCACTAGGTTGTGTCGTTGTTTTTTACATATAACTATTAAAATCATTAAAATAATATTTTTGCGACTTGAAAAATTGTTAAATAATTTCAACATAGTATATCTAATTGGCGACACGGCCTAAAGGAATAATCAATAAAGTGGTTCAGCCATGAAGTCCGCCAGCGGAAGAACTGGAGAAAAAGGCTGTATTTTTCATCATACTATGGAAATGAAGCAACCATACTCCATGACAGTGCCCTAGCCAAAAGTGGATGCCCTCAAAAAGAAAGGCTGTGTTATAGAAAATGGTTGATACTTTTTCCTTGAAGTTCCAAAGGGATAATCGGCAAAATGCCTTAGCCGTGTGGATCCCGCCAAGGGGAAAACCGGAGAAAAAGGCTGTATTTTCACCTTATTGTGGAGATGAAACAACCACAAACTATAACAGAGCCAAAAGAAAAGCCTTCCCTGTTCTTGGGAAGGCTTTTTTGCCGTCCGGGAAAGCCGATATGAGGGATTCGATAAGGTCGAAAGTCTTGGGAAGGGAGGGGGTGTGGGGGAGGGGAACCTTTCTCCAGAAAGGTTCCCCTCCCCCACATTTTTTCTCTCTCTTCCCCTATTACTTCACAGGAACCGTGGAGATCGCGTTGAAGGGAGAGCCGTCTACGAGGCGGCGGCTGACCGCGAGATAGACGAGCGTGTTGCGCTTGGCATCCCAGATGCGGGTGACGCGGGTGGCCTTGAAAAAGACCGATGTCGATTCACGGAACACGTTGGCCTGCTTGGGGAGCTTGGCGGGGATTTCGATAGGGCCGACCTGACTGCACGAAATGGCGAAGTTGGACGGATCTTCGGCAAGCCCAAGCGAGCCGGAAACACCGCCGGTTTTGGCTTGGCTGATGTAGCAGGCCACTCCCGGAATGTCGGGATCGTTGAAGGCCGAAACGCAGACTTTGTGATTGGCTCCGAGCAGTTTCCATTCCGTGGTGACGCAGCCCACATCGGAATCGTCGGCATAGGCGAAGGACGGGAGGAGCAGGGAGCAGAGCAGGGCAAGGCTGGCGTATGGCTTGAGCATGGTTTCTCCTTTGGGGGTTAACAATCGGGAAGGGTGATGGAACCCGAAATGTTGCGCAACGCGCCGGGCATGAGCTCACAGGCAAGCGTATATTCTTTGGGAACGCCGGGATAGGAGATGGATGCGGCTGAATGGAATCCGAACCGGTTGTAGTAGGCAGGATCGCCGATGAGCACGGCGGACGAGTGCCCCAGTGCGGCGGCCTTGGCGAGGGCCTCACGGACGAGGGCCGCTCCGATGCCCTTGGCGCGCCATTCGAGCGCCACGGATAGCGGGGCGAGGATCAGCGTATCGAAGCAGCCGCCGTTTTCGCGGATGGACGCCCCGGTCAGCATGATGTGACCGATGAGTACGCCATTCTCTTCAGCGACAAGCTCCAGTTCGGGGATGTAGCGCCCCTTACGGAGTTTGAGGACGAAATCCTGTTCGCCGCCGTCGGAGACTTTCGCGGTCTGGAATGCCGTTTTGACAAGGGAATAGATGGCGTCGAAGTCTTGGGGCGCTGCTTGTCTGATGGTCATGGCAAGCCTCTGGAGGGCTGGATGTTCGGGGGTGGGGAGGTAGGCCGGACGGAACCTAGCTGTTTTGTAAGTATATTATTCCAATAGGTTGAAATGAAACCAGCTCGGCTGGGGGCTTGGTTCAGCGTTCCAGCACGCCGCCGAGCTGTTCCAGTTGCTTCTGTACATGCGCGTCGTAGCGGGAAACGTCGCTGCGGATTTTCTGCATCACGTCAAGGAACAGGCGCAGATGCACGGACTGGTGGAACAGGCTTTCCAAAGCGGGGGCGAAGCCGCGCTTGACCTCGAATTCGTACGCCTTGCCCAGATCTTCCCTGACCACGGCGAGTTCCTGCCGGAGTGCGTCGCATACCCGCTCGGCGTATTCTTCGGCTTCGCGGCGGCGTTTGTCGAGGAAGGCGGCCTTGCGCTTGTCCTCGCGGCCGAGGTGGTAGAGCAGTCCCGCGGTCCCGGCCACGGCCGCGAAGACGGCCGCCGCGAGGGGGCTCGCCGCCGCCAGCGCGATAATGTTGCCTGCGGTAACAAGTATCGAGATCGGCCCGAGCGCGGTGAGGCGGCCCACGGTGAGCCCGGTCGTGAATACCGCGAGGTTCTTCATGTGCCGGTGCGTCTGTACGAGGAAGTGCGTGGCCGTCGAGGAGCCGCCGTCCACTTCGCCCGGATCGTCTTGCAGGCCGTCGATGTTGGAGCTCAGGCGGGCAAGGCATTCCTGCGAAAATTCGTCCATGCGTGCGGAAAAGAGGCGGAGCTTGTCTTCCCACGTGTGGAGGATGCCGCGCTGCTCGTCGAGGAACTCGTCCACGGCGCGCCGGGCAATGGCCCGTGCTTCGGTGGCGTCGAATTCCCTCCAGACGGAATCCCTGGCGAACTGGTGTCCGAGATCCGCCACTTTGCGGTTCACGGCGTCCATGAGCCGCAGCACCAGCGTTTCATGGAACTTGTTCAGCGCCTTCTCCGTGGATTCGTCCCATGCGTCCAAGTCCTTGGCGGCGGCGTTCACGACCTGCCGGGCCTGCTCCAGCGAGGAGAGGGCGGAGGCGGAAAGCTGTTTGGCGTGCGCGTCCAGCATACCGAGCAGTTCCGGGTTCGGCAGGGATTCGCGGTATTCCTGCACATGCTGGCGGAGCCGTTCGCGGGCGGAGTCGGCGATCCGGGAGTAGGCTTCCGCGATTTTTCGGCGGTATGCCTCCTTGCCCGCGTCCCTGTCCATGATTTCCCGCAGGAGGGCAAGGAGCTGCTCAAGCTCCCCGCAGCCGGACACGGAGCGCGACACCTTGGACAGCGTTTCCGAGAGGGCGGAACCTTCCCGGCAGCGCTCCTCGACGGCTTGCCGGGTATTGAGGGCCACGATCCCGGCGAGTTCCACATGGCCGGAACTCCGGCAGGCTTCGCGCAGCACGGTGCGCGCCTGTTCGCGGGCCGCTTCGAGGCTGGCGGCGCTGTTCAGGCGGTCGATGTTGGTCAGCACGCCGATGATGCTGACCGTGCGCCCGCTGCGGGCCAGCTTGCGGAGCAGGGACAGTTCGGAATGGGAGCCCGGATCGCGGGCGTCCATGACGAAGATGACGCAGTCCGCCTCAAGGCTTTCCTCGTAGGAAAGATAGTCATGAAACTGATCGGTATCATTGAGGCCGGGCGTGTCCACGAGCACGACGCCCGCCCGGAGCGTGTCCAGCGGCAGGCCCACGCTGACGCGGGCCACGAACCCTGAGAACCGCCCCTCAAGGCTGATGTAGTCGGACAGGTCGTCCCAGCAGGTGATGCCCGAAAGCAGCTTGCCGGGGATGAACGTGCCGTCGGACACCCCCTTGCGGATGTGTTCGATTTTGCGGGTGAGCAGCAGGTTGTCCTGTTCGTTTTCGAGATAGTCCTCAAGCCGGGCGAACTGGCTGGAGTCGAGGAACCGCACGCTGTAGTCCGGGGCGTGGGCGTATTTGAATTCCACCACGGTGGCGGTTTCCGGCGTGGACTCGCGCACCGGGGACAGCTCCTGTCCGATGATCGCGTTGATGAGCGAGCTTTTGCCGCGTTTGCGTTCGCCCACGATGACGATCTTGAACGGCTGGCGGCGCAGCATCTTGCGGAAAATATACAGCTCTTCGCGCAGATCCATGTCGTCGAGCGTCCACGCGATGCGGTCGAGCGAATTGGCGGAACGCTCCATGTCGGCGTTGAACTGGCTTGTTTCGGGCGCGAACCAGCCCGCGATTTCCTTCCGGGAAGGCAGGACGTTGGCCGCCTTGCGGCAGAGCCCGCCGAGGCTTTCCCCGACGTTGAGCCCGAAGCCGATGCCCCGGCCCGCGCTGCGTTCGAGGCGGGACTTGCGGAAGGCCCATTCGATGTCGTTGACGAGCGACCGCGCTTTTTCGTCGATCCGCTCCTCCTGCCCCCCGATGCGGGAGAGCGCCTTCAGCATGGTGTCCACGAATGTGGAGGAGACCTTTTGCGCGTCGGCCTGGTTCGCCATGTCGCGGGCGATGTCGGCGGGATCGGACGGCGGGTTCAGGAGCGCGTAGTGGAGTTTGGCTTGCAGCTCGGCATGGAGGGCGCGTTCCCCGAAAATGGCCTGCGCCGCCTCCTGCACAAGCTGGTATTCCCGGTAGGTGAGCATGTCGTCCGTCGTGGCGACCGCCGCGAGCAGCAACAGGATGCGGTCGTTGAAGGAGTCGCCGGGGATCGGCTGGATGGGTTGGGGGAGCATGGACAGCATGGAGGCTGAGGTGGGACGGGAGGGCATGGGGAGGCTCCTTTGCTGGTCGGTAAACGGCCCGTACCTTTTGTACCTAGCCGCAACGCCTTTTTTTTTCAATGGTTGGGAGGGGGCCCCGCGGGGTTCTCATCGTCTTGACTGGAATGGGATCAGCTTTACATATGATCAGTTAAGGCCGCGTGAAGAGTGAAGGCGGCCTTGCGCGCACAGACAGGCGTGTCCATGAGGAGGCTAAACTATGAGTGTTGAATATAAGGATTATTACAAAATATTGGGTGTGGGGCGCGAAGCTTCCAAGGATGAAATCGCAAAAGCCTTCAAGAAGCTCGCCCGCAAGTACCACCCGGATCTCAACCCCGGAAACAAGGAGTCCGAGGAAAAGTTCAAGGAAATAAACGAGGCGTACGAAGTTCTCAAAGACGAGCAGAAGCGGAAGATGTATGACCAGCTCGGCCCCAACTGGCAGCAGGGCCAGCAGTTCGGCGGCAATCCGTTCGGCGGGGGCAACCCCTACGGCGGCGGTACGCGCTTTACGTTCAACGGGCAGGAATTCGGCGGCCAAGGCTTTGACGGCTCCGGGTTCAGCGACTTTTTTGAAACCCTGTTCGGCAGCCGTCAGGGGGGGAGCGCCGGCGGCCCGTTCGGCGGCTATGCCTCGCGTCCGCAGCGGGGCCGCGACATTGAGGCCGATATTTCCATCACGCTTGAGGACGCCGTGAAGGGCGGCGAGCGCAGCCTTACGCTTGAGGGCGGGGACGGCACCAAGACCCTGAAAGTGAATATCCCCGCCGGGGTGAAGGACGGCGCCAAGCTCCGCCTTGCCGGGCAGGGCTATGATTCGCCCAACGGCGGGCCGAAGGGCGATCTGTATCTGCGGATACGTTTCGCGCCGCATTCGTTGTTCCATGTTGACGGCACGGATCTCATCTACGAGGTGCGGATTGCACCGTGGGAAGCCGTGCTTGGGGCGAAGGTCAAAGTCCCCACCCTTGACGGGAACGTCGAGCTTTCCATTCCCGCCGGGACCGGAAGCGGGAAGAAGATGCGTCTGCGCGGCAAGGGCCTTGGCCCGGCGAAGTCGCGCGGCGATCTGTATGTGCGGGTCGGCATCGACGCGCCGAAGGATCTCACGCCGAAGCAGCGTGAACTGTGGGAAGCCCTTGCGGCGGAAAAATAACGCCGCGTTCCGTTTTTGAAGGACAATGTCAGGGGAGATGAGCATATGGAACTTTTGCAGAATACAAAGGACGTGCCGAGCCGTTCGACCCTTATCGTCTGGGGCGAATTTCTGGAACTGACCGGGACGACCCCGGATCGCCTTTCCGAATTGATGGACATCGGGTGGCTCAAACCCACGCGCACGGCGGAAGCCGCATTGTTGTTCCGGCAGGATGACGTATACCGTATCCGCAAGCTTGAGCGGCTGTGCAGCGATTTCGAACTACACACGCTCGGCGGCTCCATAGTAATGGACCTGCTGGACCGTATCGCAACGTTAGAGTTGCGTATTCGTGAGTTGACAGATCGTTAGTACGCCTTATTGTTAGAGAGAAAGCGATAGTGATATCACTTTTGCAGTTGTGTTGCGTTCGGTCATTTTGTCTCGGGCGCCGCTGCTGCGCTACAACGCAATAGAGGTGAACCATTATGGATATCAACAGATTTACCGAAAAATCCCGTGAAGCGCTGACCACGGCGCAGGGGCTTGCCGCCCAGTACGGTCATCAGGAAGTGGACGCCGAGCATTTGGCGCTCGCTCTGGTGAATCAGGAAGACGGCTTTGTCCCCCGCGTTCTGGAGCGCGTCGGCGTCGCCCCCAAGGCGCTGGTCACGGCGCTGGAGGCGGTGCTGAAAAAACGCCCCTCCGTGCGCGGGCCGGGCGCGGAAATGGGCACGATCACGATTTCGCAGCGGGTCGCCAAGGCTATCGCCAACGCCGAGGCCCTCGCCAAGCGTCTGCGTGACGAGTACGTCAGCGTGGAGCATATTTTTGCCGAACTGCTGCGCGAACCCGCCTCCACAGGGCTTGGTCAGGTCGCGGCGGATGCCGGCTTGTCCGCCGAGAAGTTCACCGAGACGATGATGGCTGTCCGCGGCCCGCACCGCGTGACTTCCGCCAACCCTGAAGAGAGCTATGAGGCGCTCAGCAAGTACGGGCGCAACCTCGTCGAAGCCGCCAGCAAGGGCAAGCTCGACCCGGTGATCGGCCGTGACGCGGAAATCCGCCGCGTCATCCGCATCCTGTCGCGCCGCACGAAGAACAATCCCGTGCTCATCGGTGAGGCGGGCGTGGGCAAGACCGCCATCGCGGAGGGCCTCGCCTACCGCATCGTCAAGGGCGACGTCCCGGAAGGGCTCAAGAACAAGACCATTTTCGCGCTGGACATGGGCGCGCTCATCGCGGGCGCCAAGTACCGCGGCGAATTTGAGGAACGGCTCAAGGCCGTGCTGTCCGAAGTGCAGAAATCCGAAGGGCAGATCATCCTGTTCATCGACGAGCTGCACACCATCGTGGGCGCGGGCAAGACCGACGGCGCGATGGACGCGGGCAACCTGCTGAAGCCGCTTCTGGCTCGCGGCGAGTTGCACTGCATCGGCGCGACGACCCTTGACGAGTACCGCAAGTACATCGAAAAGGACCCGGCGCTGGAGCGGCGTTTCCAGACCGTGCTGGTGGAGGAGCCCTCCGTGGAGGACACCATTTCCATCCTGCGCGGCTTGAAGGAACGGTTTGAGGTGCACCACGGCGTGCGCATCAGCGACTCCTCCATTGTGGAGGCGGTGGTGCTGTCCAACCGGTACATCACCGACCGCCAGCTTCCCGACAAGGCCATCGACCTGATCGACGAAGCCGCCGCCATGATCCGTACCGAAATCGATTCGCTGCCCACGGAACTGGACGAAGCCAACCGTAAGGTCATGCAGCTCGAAATCGAGCGCGAGGCCCTGCGCAAGGAAACCGACGACGCGTCCCGCGAGCGTCTGGAGAAGCTGGAAAACGAACTCCGCAACCTTCAGATGACGCAGGCCGAGCTCAAGGGCCAGTGGGAAAATGAGAAGGGCGTCATCAACGTCGTGCGCGATCTCAAGGGCGAGATCGAACAGACGCGCCTCGCCATTGAGGACGCGACCCGCCGCGGCGATTTGCAGACGGCGTCCGAACTCAAGTATGCGAAGCTGCCTGAGCTGGAAAAGCGTCTCCACGAAGCCGAAAACGGTCAGGAAGCGCCGCGCCTGCTCAAGCAGGAAGTGCGCCCCGACGATGTGGCGGACATCGTGGCCCGCTGGACCGGCATTCCGGTCACGCGGCTGCTTCAGTCCGAACGCGACAAGCTCATCCATCTGCCTGACAAGCTCCATGAGCGCGTGATCGGGCAGGATGAGGCCGTGCAGGCCGTGGCCGACGCCGTGCTGCGTACGCGGGCCGGGCTGTCCGACCCTTCGCGCCCGCAGGGTTCGTTCATTTTCCTCGGCCCCACGGGTGTGGGCAAGACGGAGCTGTGCAAGGCGCTGGCCGAAGCGCTCTTTGACAGCGAAGAGAACATCGTGCGCCTCGACATGAGCGAATACATGGAAAAGCATTCCGTGGCGCGGCTCATCGGCGCGCCTCCCGGCTATGTGGGCTACGACGAAGGCGGCCAGCTGACCGAAGCCGTGCGCCGCAAGCCCTACAGCGTCATCCTGTTCGACGAAATCGAAAAGGCACATCCGGACGTGTTCAACACCCTGCTGCAGCTCCTCGACGACGGCAGGCTGACCGACAGCCAGGGCCGTACGGTGGACTTCCGCAACACCATCGTGATCATGACCTCGAACATCGGCTCGTACAAGATGCTCGACGGCATCAATCCGGACGGCTCGTTCGCCTCGGATGTGTATACGGAAGTCATGGGCGAACTGCGCCAGCACTTCAAGCCTGAGTTCCTGAACCGCGTGGACGAGACGGTGCTGTTTAAGCCGCTGCTCCCCGAACAGATCGGCCAGATCATCGACCTCCAGCTGCGTCGGCTCCAGAAGCGGCTTGAGGAGCGCAAGATTACGCTGGAACTGACCGAGGCCGCCCACGAGTTCATCGGGGATGCCGCCTATGATCCGCACTATGGGGCCCGCCCGCTCAAGCGGTACTTGCAGTCCCACGTTGAAACGCCGCTCGCCAAGTTCATCATCGGCGGGCAGGTGCGCGACGATCAGCGGGTGGTCATTGATGCCGCCGAAGACGGTTTGACCTTCGGCGTGAAGTCGGGCGATACCGTACAGCCATTGCAATAAGGTTCGGAAAAGGGCGGAAGGCGGAGGCGCTTTCCGCCCTTTTTTAGGCTCTGTCATGGAATGAAGCAACCGCATTCCACGCCAGAGCCTTTTCCATTGTCCCCGTATAGGTAAGATGTCCAGCGGGCGGGAACCGTTACTGCTTTTCCTTGATGCTGAGTATGCCGTCGTCGGATTCGCTGACTTCCAGCCATGTGTCGCCGGGGGTGGTTTGGGCGAGGTACTCCTTGGCGCCCGTGACCATCACGCCCAGCATTTTGCGGTTGTCAAACGAGTCCCCGGTATAGGTGACGATCGTTTCCCACATTTTTTTCTTCGTTTTCAGGGAATCGGCGGCAAGCAGCAGGACGATCTTGTTTTGGGCCACTTCCTTCTGGGTGTTCTTGTAGCCCGTAACGCCGTAGGTCGGGGTTGAAACGGATGTCCTGCCGGTTTTCCCCGTCAACGTGTTGATGTATTCCCCCGTACCTCTGGTTTCGACCCGCGTCACGCCGTAGACGGGCTCGGAAACGGTCGTCTGCCGGGCGACCGTTCGGCTCTTGTATCCCGCGAAAAGCACCGCCGTGGCGTGGGGGAGGCTTCTGGTCACTTTCAGGCCTGCTTCGGGCAGGGCGCTTTCAAGGTTCCGCTTGAGCTCCAGAAAGACGAGATCGTCCTCTTGGCCCTTGACCGCCATGATATAGTAAACGTCCCCGATGCCGGTTTGGATGTCGCCGTTGGTGACGGCATTGATTTTTATGGCGTACTGGTTGGCGACGCAGCCGGGGAGCAGAAGGCACGCCGCAAGCAGGGCGTACAGGCAGGGCCGGGGAAAGGTCATGGATGGCCTCCGGGGGATGCGGCGTTGCCGCGTTGTCGAGCCTTGGCAGCCCCCGTAATCTCGTCTTGGGCGGGGTTTTGTTCCGGGAGGGCTGGGTATGCTGTGGGGATGCCTTGGCTGCCTGTGCTGGGCGGGGCGCGAAGCCGCGCAGGGCATCATCTGGGCGAACATTTGACGCCGCCTGCGGGGGACATTTCTTTCTTTCTTTCTTTCTTTCTTTCTTTCTCTCTCTCTCTCTCTCTCTCTTCCGCCACGTCTTTCCTCGTTTGACGCCGCCTGCGCGGGGGCATACCGGTTTGGGCAGCTTTTCCCTGATGCGGAAGCGTCACGCATGGCGCGGCGGGGACGCAGGCGGGTATCCGCATCACGCAGCCGAAACATCATGCGAGGCCGGGCGGGGCCACGGGAAGCCGTCCTTGGGACGGCTTTCGCCCCTTACGTCCCGTCCCCTCTATCATCCTCCCATGCCTATGGCAATCGGGCGGGGAGGGCGGCGTTTTCCCTTCGTTCTTTCTTGACAACCGCGCAGCCTTGAAGCACAATTTTTCGATTACACTTTGGTGTGGATATATAAGGAGCCTGTCCATGAGCGATTACAAAAAGAGCCTGAATCTTCCCAATACATCCTTCCCCATGAAAGCCAATCTCACCCAGCGTGAGCCCGAAATGCTGCGCTGGTGGGAAGAGAACAATATTTACGGAGCCATGCTGGAAGCTTCGGGCAGCCGGGGCTCTTTTCGCCTGCACGACGGCCCGCCCTACGCCAACGGCCATCTGCATCTCGGCCATGCCCTGAACAAGATCCTCAAGGACATCACCATCAAGTCCCGCAACATTCAGGGGCAGCAGTCCGTGTATGTGCCCGGCTGGGACTGCCACGGCCTGCCCATCGAATTGAAGGTTGAGCACGAGCTTGGCGAAAAGAAAAAGGAAATGCCTCCCTATGCGGTGCGCCGCCGCTGCCGCCAGTACGCGGACAAGTTCGTCGATATCCAGCGCAAGGAATTCAAGCGCCTTGGCGTGCTCGGCGACTGGGATCATCCCTACAAGACCATGCTCCCCGAATAC
Organism: Bilophila sp.; assembly: GCF_057864385.1. Classification (NCBI taxonomy): domain Bacteria; kingdom Pseudomonadati; phylum Thermodesulfobacteriota; class Desulfovibrionia; order Desulfovibrionales; family Desulfovibrionaceae; genus Bilophila; species Bilophila sp. The sequence continues at coordinate 18,151 of NZ_DBMAFI010000027.1, forward strand.
GAGTCCGCCACGGCTGCCGAGCTGGCGAATTTCGTGGAAAAGGGCAATGTTGTCCGCAGCAAGAAGCCCATTTACTGGTGCTGTTCCTGCCAGACGGCGCTTGCCGAGGCCGAAGTGGAGTATGCCGACCACAAGTCGCCGTCCATTTACGTCCGCTTCCCGCTGGCCGACGACAAGCTCAAGACGGTTTTTGAGAAAGCCGATCCGTCCCGCGCCTATGTAATCATCTGGACGACGACCCCGTGGACCTTGCCGAGCAATATGGCTGTGGCGCTGCATCCTGAATTTGAATATTCGCTGGTCGAATACGAAGGCAGCCAGTACGTGCTCGCCACGGAACTCGTCGAAAGCGTCGCCAAGGCGTGCGGCTGGGACATGGACGGCGTAAAGACCGTGGGGATCGCCGCCGGGAAGCAGCTTGAACGCATCAAGGCCCGCCATCCGTTCTACGACCGCGAGTCTCTGCTGATCCTCGGCGGCCATGTGACGCTCGACGCCGGCACCGGCTGCGTCCATACCGCTCCCGGACACGGCCGCGAGGACTATGAAGTCTGCCTCCAGTACGGCATCGACATCTATTCCCCGCTCAACGACCGCGGCGAATACCTCGACAGCGTGGAGTTTTTCGCCGGGTTGCAGGTGCAGAAGGCCAACCCCAACGTCATTGAGAAGCTCAAGGAAGTCGGCAACCTGATGGGGCAGGCCGACATCACGCACTCCTATCCGCATTGCTGGCGCTGCAAAAATCCCGTCATCTTCCGCGCCACGACCCAGTGGTTCGTGAGCATGGACGCCAACGGGCTGCGCCAGAAGGCGTTGAAGGCCATCCGCAACGACGTGGAATGGATTCCGGGCTGGGGCGAGGAACGCATCTACAACATGATCGAACAGCGCCCCGACTGGTGCGTTTCCCGCCAGCGTCTGTGGGGCGTGCCGATTCTGGCCCTGCTGTGCGAGGACTGCGGCGAGGCTTGGAACGATCCCCAATGGATGCGCGACATCGCCGCCCGGTTCGCCAAACATCCCACCGGCTGCGACTACTGGTATGAAGCCGACATGAAGGACATCGTGCCCGAAGGGTTGAAGTGCCCCAAGTGCGGCGGCCAACACTGGAAGCGCGAATCCGACATCCTCGACGTGTGGTTCGACTCCGGGACGAGCTTCGCGGCGGTGCTCGAAAAGCGCCCCGAATTGGGCTTCCCCGCCGACCTCTACCTTGAGGGATCGGATCAGCACCGCGGCTGGTTCCACTCCTCGCTGCTCGCGTCCATCGGCACGCGCGGCGTCCCGCCCTACAAGGCGGTGCTCACGCACGGCTACGTGGTTGACGGCGAAGGCCGCAAAATGTCCAAGTCCCTCGGCAACGGCATTGAGCTTGACGAGATCATCAGCAAGCACGGCGCGGAAATCATCCGCATGTGGGTGTCTTCCGTGGATTACCGCGAGGACGTGCGCATTTCGGTGGAAATCGTGAACCGCCTTGTGGACGCCTACCGCCGCATCCGCAACACCTGCCGCTACCTGCTCGGCAACCTGAACGACATGACGAAGGCCGACCTTGTGGACGTGAAGGACATGGATCCGCTGGATCGCTATGCCCTCGACGTCGCCGCGCGCACGCACCAGCGCGTGCAGGACGCCTACCGGGACTATGAATTCCATAAGGTCTTCCATTCCCTGCACAACCTGTGCTCCACGGATTTGTCCGCGTTCTATCTAGACATCCTCAAGGATCGCCTGTATTCCTCCGCGCCCGCGAGCCGCGCCCGCCGTTCCGCCCAGACCGCGCTGTACCACATCCTGCTGATGCTCGTGCAGGACATGGCCCCGGTCTTGAGCTTCACGGCCGAGGAAGTGTTCCGCCACATCCCCGAAGCCCTGCATCCCGGCGCGAAGAGCGTGTTCGCCTTCCAGCTCATGGATGCGGACGCCTTCCTGCTGGACGATGCCGCCCGCAGGCGCTGGGAAGCCGTGCTCGCCGCGCGTACCGAAGTGACCCGCGCCATCGAGCCGCTCCGCAAGGCCGGAACCGTGGGGCACGCGCTGGACACCGCCGTGACCCTGTACGCCTCGCCGGAACTGCTGGAAGTGCTCGGCGGCATCGGCACGGATCTGCGCGCCGTGTGCATCGTGTCCCAGCTCCATCTGGCTCCGCTTGCCGACGCGCCCGCCGATCTCGCTCAGGCCGACATTGCCGAATGCGGCAAGCTGGCCGTGGGCGTGGCAAAGGCCGTTGGCGAGAAGTGCGAGCGCTGCTGGATTTACAGTGACGAGCTCGGCTCCGATCCCGAACACCCGACGCTGTGCCCGCGCTGCGCCGCCGTTATGAAGGAACTCGCGTAGTGGCAGAGCCGGGCAAGGATACCCGTTACAGGGTTGTTTTGGGCGTCGGCGTCGGCGCGCTTGTGCTCGACCAGCTGACCAAGTTGTGGGTGATGGCGTCACTGCCCTATTACGGGGCGGTGACGGTCATCCCCGGCTTCTTTGATTTGGTGAACATCCGCAACCGCGGGGCCGCGTTCGGCTTCCTCAACCGATCCGACATCGAATGGCAGTTTTGGCTGTTCTTCGCGGCCACACTGGTTTCGGCGGGCGTGATATTCATGCTTGCGCGTTCGGCCCATCGCGGCGAAAAGCTGCTGTTCTGGGGGCTCGGCATGGTGCTCGGCGGGGCCGTGGGCAACCTTGTGGATCGCATCCGGTTCCGCGCCGTTGTGGATTTTCTGGATTTTTATGTCGGCCAATGGCATTGGCCCGCGTTCAACGTGGCGGACATCGCCATCTGTTGCGGCGCGCTGCTCGTTTGCCTCAGCATGTGGCTGAAAGGCCCGTCAGGGAGGGCGTCGTGAGCCTGTTTTCGCTTGAATGGTGGCAGATCGCGCTGTTGTTTCTGCCCGCGCTGCTGAATTTATGGGGTATCTGGCACGCCTTCAGCCATACCTTTGAAACGCCGCTTGAGCGGGTGCTGTGGATGCTCGCCTGCGTGTTTGTTCCCGTCTTCGGCGGCGTGGCCTATGTGTTGTTCGGCTGGCGGCGCGCCCGCTGACTTGAGTTCTCTTGGTAAAGGGCGTATCTTTATTGTCCAAATCCTTTCTTTTAGGGTAATACAATGAAAAAGCCGTATATCTTTCCACTGCTTTTGGGATCGCTCGTTCTGACCGGCTGCGTCAATAGCCAGATGGACGCCATGCAGATGCGCCTGAACCAGCAGGAGCAGCAGATCCGCCTTTTGAGCAGCCAGCTTTCCGGCGTGCAGCCCGCACAGGCGGACACGTGGGCGCAGGTTCAGTCCCTGCGTCAGGAGATGAGCGCCGTGAAAGGGCAGATCGACGACTTCAACAACGCTACGGCCGCTGCTGGCGGGCTTCCCGGCCTCGCCCAGCGCGTAAACAACCATGAGGCCGCGCTGCAGGCCATCGCCACGCAGTTCGGCATGGAACTGCCCGTGGCCGCCGCTCCGGGCGATCCCGGAACGCTTCCCGCCACGCCCGGCATGGCCGACGCCACCGCCGCGCCTGCCATGCAGCCCCAGCAGGCCGCTCCCGCCCCCCAGCAGGCCGCCCCGCAGACGCAGGCGCAGAGCGACATCGCCAAAGCCCTCTACGACAACGGCGTGCAGTCGTTCAACGCCCGCAATTATAAGCAGGCCCTCAAGTCCTTCTCGGACTTCACGGACACCTACGCCAAGCACAGGCTTATTTCCAACGCGTGGTTCTGGCGCGGCGAGTGCAACTACCAGCTTGGGAATTTCCCGGCCGCCGCACTGGATTACGAACAGGTCATCTCCAAGTATGGTTCGAGCGGGAAGGCCGCTTCCGCGTACCTGAAGCAGGGGATGTGCTTCATCAAGGCCGGGAAGAAGGACGCCGCCAAAGTCCGTTTGCAGGAACTCGTCAAGAAGTTCCCCAAGTCGCCTGAAGCGACCCGCGCCGCACAGCTCATGAAAGACCACAAGATGTAGGAAGCGCCATGAGCCAGGAAGCCAAGCCCTACCGCAGCAACGTGCATCTGACGTTTCCCCCGGCCATTTCGGGGGCGCCGCTGGTCTGCAACCTGACCCGGCTGTTTGACCTTGATTTCAACATCAGCACGGCCCAGATCACGCCGCGGCAGGAAGGTTTTTTGACTCTCGAACTGTCGGGTTCACGCGATGCCTGCGACAAGGGGATCAGTTACCTGCGGGAAAAGGGTGTGTTGGTTTCGCCCGTGGCGCAGCGGATCCGGCATAATGAGGACAAGTGTATGCAATGCGGCATGTGTACGGCTTTGTGCCCGTCCTCCGCGCTGACCGTGGACGTCAAAACGCGCCTTCTTGCATTCGACAAGGAAAAGTGTACAGTATGTGCGCGCTGCATCCGTATTTGCCCTGTCGGGGCCATGCAGATGGACGCTCCTGAAGAGGGTGTTCTGACCGAATGACGCCCCTGAGGACCTATAGCTCAGTTGGTAGAGCCACCGGCTCATAACCGGTCCGTCCTAGGTTCAAGTCCTAGTGGGTCCACCAAATATATGAATGGGTTACGAAAGTATATCGTAACCCATTTTTTTATGGGTGGGCATTCTGTCCCAGTCCTGTCCCAGGTTTTTCTGTATGGAAGGTGAAGGGGGGTGAAGGTTTCCCGCATGGGACAATCCTACACGGCCCCCGCCCGCCGGAAGGGATGCGACAGTATCGGCATCCCCACGGCATAAGGATACGAACAGCCTTCATACCCCGTAGGCAGAACCGCCGCGCCTATACTGCCATGTACCCGTCCAAGGCCCCACAAGCCTCCTAAGAGGCATTTTGCTCTTTACATGGTTAGAGGTTGTTTTTTCAATGCTCTGTTATAGCTTGTGGTTGCTTCATCTCCACAGTGCGATGAAAATACAGCCTTTTTCTCCGGTTTTCCCCTTGGCGGGATCCACGGCTAAGACATTTTTCCGGTTATCTTGGACTTTCAAGGAAAAAAGCATCAACCATTTTTATAACACAGCCTTTTCCAAAAACGGGCCCCAGATTGACGATACAGAAAAATTTTTTTCAGGGCGGGGAGGCCACAAAAAAGGCGGCCCGTTTCCGAACCACCCCGCCGTTTCGTGGGCTCTTACCCCTGCCGTGCTTCCTCTGTGTTTCGCTTGCCGTTCGAGCTGGGCCTGTACAGCCGCAAGAGCCACCGCCGCCGTGCCATTCCCTTTGGGGCCACTCGCCGGGGTTCCATCCGCTTCGCCAACCCGTAGCCAAATAGATGCCTAGGGCATAGGCCGCAGCCGTTCGTGTGAGCTTTATCATGGGAAGCCCTCCTTTCATATAGGGTAACCCGCCGCACCTTTCCCCGGCAAGTAAGGACACATCGGATACGCCCCTTTTTAAAGAGGCAGAATCCGATAGGTTCTGTTATAGTATGTGGTTGTTTCATCTCCACAGTGTGGTGGAAAATACAGCCTTTTTTCCAATTCTTCCCTTGGCGGGATCCACGGCTAAGGCATTTTGCCGGTTATCCCTTTGGAACTTCAAGGAAAAAGCATCGACCATTTTCTATAACACAGCCATCCGATATGCCCCGGTAACAGAAACAGCCCCATGAGCGTCCCAATTCAGCCTGTCCGCCTTTAAGCGTGGAAACGATGGAATGGTTGCATCGGTTCCTTTTAGGAAGCTATTCGCCGTCCCCCAATGCGACGGCTCCCGTTTTGCGGTAGACCATACAGGCGGGGAACAGCGCGCACAGGGAGCCGAGCGCGAAGGAAGCGGCGGCAAAGGAGCCTTCGGCGAGGGTCAGTTGTGGGGAGAGCATGATCCCGGTCTGGCGGAACATGAGCAGCGCCGCGCCTTCGGAAAGGCCCCAGCCGAACAGCAGGCCCGCCAGCGTGCCCATGGCGATGCTGACGCTGACCACGCACCAGACGCTGAGCACCAGATAGGCGCGGGGCGCGCCGAGCACACGCAGCGTGCCGAGCATCCGTTTGCGCATGGATACCGCCATCCCGCCGACCAGCATGACCCCGCACAGGGCTACGAACTGCGCGGCATAGGCCATGCCGGTCATGATGTCGCGCATGTCGCCGAGGGTGGCGAACAGCTCGGTCAGCACCTCGCCGGTAAAGACGCCCTGCATGTTCACCGGCCTGCCGTCCGCATTCGGGAGGGTCGCCGTCTGCCAAAAGGCCCGCAGGCGGTAGGCGGCGGCGATGCTTTCGGGCTTGACGACCACGGCGGAAACGCCGGGCAGCGGGGAACCCTTCCCTTCAAAAAGATGTCCGAGGGGCAGCCCATGCCCCGCATCGGGAAACGCATCGTGGACGGCCCAGACCGATTCGATGGGGATGAGGATGGCGTTGTCCCACGGCGTGCCCGTTTCCGGCAGGCGGCCCACGGCCTTGTAGCGGACATGCCCGTGTTCGTTGCGGGATGCGGAAACCTGCCCGTGCATGGGGGAAAACGCCTCTCCGAGCCGCAGGGGGACGCCCGCGCCGAGCACGGCTTCGTCCTGCGCGGCAAAGACCCTGCCTTCCGCGAGCACCCGCTTGCCGCCGAGCGTGACCATATCCCTGCTCGTCCCCACCAGCGGGGACGCGTTCCAGCGGTCGCCGAAGGCCAGCGGCGCGGCCCATGCCACGCCTTCCTGCTTCAGGATTTCCGTAACCGCGCTCCCCGGAACCAGCGGCAGCGACTGCGGGCGCAGATAGACCGCCCCAAGCATGAGCTGCACGCTGCTGCCCTGTGCGCCCACCAGCAGGTCGAAAGCGTCGCCCGCCCGCGCCGTGCCCTGCCGTACCGCCCGTTCGGTCATGCTGACCCCGACGCCGAGGCTGAGGGACAGCGCGAGGACCAGCGACAGGGCAAGGATGCCCCCGAAGGAGCGGCGCAGTTCGCCTTTGATCAGCATCAACGGATTCATGCCGCCTCCCGTATAATACCCCGGTTGAGATCGAGCACCCGGTCCATGTTTGCCAGTACGGCATCGTCATGGCTCACGACAAGGAGCGTGCTGCCCAGCGTCCGGGCGTACCCGGAGAGCAGCAGGGTCACCTGCCCGGCGTTGGCTTCGTCAAGGCTTGCCGTGGGTTCGTCCGCCAGGATGATGCCCGGCTTGAGCAGCACGGCCCGCGCAATGGCGACCCGCTGCTTTTCCCCACGCGACAGCGCCCGCACTTTCCGGGTGGGGCAGACGTGCATTTGTTCGAGCAGGCCGCGCCCGCGCCGGATCAAGGTTTCCGGGATGCGCCATCCGGTGAAGGTGGCGGGCAGGAGCACGTTTTCCAACGCTTCCAGCTCAGGGAAAAGCTGGAAGTCCTGAAAGACGAAACCGATATGCTGCCCGCGCCAGCGATCGCGCTGGTGTTCGGGCAGCGCGCCGGGCACGGTCGCGCCCCAGCGCACGGTTCCCCTGTCTGGAAGCACAAGCCCGCTCACGACGTTGAGGAGGGAGCTTTTCCCTGAGCCCGATGCGCCCCGGATGCCGACGTGTTCGCCGGATGTTACTTTAAGGTACGGTATGTCAAGAACCGTCCGCCTTTGTACCCCTTCGGGAAAGGTGAGGAGGATGTTCTGAAGTTCGAGCCCGTTCATACAAGATCCTTGGTTTGCCGTAGGTTACAGCCTGCTGAAACGGGCGTCCCGCAGCCTGAGCTGGCTGATGAATCCGGTATCCGCATCGCGGTGCGATCCGATTTCCAGCACGCCCTCCACCTCAATGGTGGCGTTGTTCTGGACGAAGCTCTGGTTGGAGGAAAGGTAGACGACGAGGATGTTGTCGGGCCAGTCCGCGTCTGACTGGCAGAACGGGCACAGGGCCACGGGTTCGCGTGTGAGCACGAAGAAGGCGGCTTCGGCCTTGAGCGGCGGGGCCATGAAACCTTTGATCATGACGCGCTGCCCGGAGAGGCCCTTTACCTTGTCGGAAAACTGGAGCCCAAGGACGCCGCCCCCGCTGTAGAGTTCGTCAAACGAGAGTTCCGGCGTCGCCGCTTTCGCCGTACCCGTCAGGCAGAGCAGGGCAAAAAAGAGGAGGAACAGTCTTTTCATGGGTGGTTCCTGTGGAAAAAGGGAAGGCTCTGTCATGGTATGCGGTTGTTTCATCCCACAGTGTGGTGGAAATGCAGCCTTTTTCTCCAGTTTTCCCCTTGGCGAAACCTACGGCTAAGGCGTTTTTCTGGTTATTCCTTTGAAATTTCAAGGAAAAAAGCATCAACCATTTTCTATGACACAGCCAAAGGGAAAAGGAGGGGCTTCGTCAGGAAGCGCCCTCCCCCCGGTTTTTCCTACTTATTTCCGAGCGCGAGGGCTTCGGATATGATGCGGAAGACTTCCGTGCTGTTCATGAAGCCCCGGAAGGCGTCGGCATGCGGGCCGCGCGCGCCGACCACAAGGTCGTCAATGGAGTGGACGCCGGTGGATTCGGTACGGGGCAGGTTGCCGATGCGGAGCTGCGCGCCGGGCACATCCTTGTAGGCGGCGTTGGCGATGTAATGCCCGTTTTCATCCTTGACGGACGGGACGAACGGGCCGTCCATCTTCGGGCGGTAGGTTTCGTAATAGTCGGGGTAGTTGCCGATGAACACCGCGAGGCGCTTGGACACGTTCACGTCGTCGGGGTAGCCGTCGCCGTTTTCGTCCTTATAGGCGGGATAGCCGGCCTCGGCGTAGATGCCCACCTTGTCGCGCATGAGCTCGCCGGGCAGGTTGTCGTCCACGGTGCCGATGACGCTGATGGAGTGGGTATGGTCGCCGGTGACGATGAGCAGGGTGTCGGGGTTCTTGTCGCAGAATTCCTGCGCAATGGCGACGACCTTGTCGAACATGATGGTGTCGTAGACGGCGCGTTCCCAGTCGAGCGGGTGGCTGTACTTGTCCACGAGGCCCGCTTCAAGCATCAGGAAAAAGCCTTCGGGGTTCTTGGAAAGCACGGAAAGGGCGGCCCGCATGGAGTCGGTGAGATCCGGCTGATCCGGGAACTTGGAGACAGTCCCCTTCTTGAGGAACTTGCGATCCAGCACGCCGTCCATGTTGCCGGTATGGAACAGGCCGAGCAGCTTGTCGGGGTTGCCCTTCACGGCCTTGGAAAGCTCGGTATTGGACGTGGCAAGGGCATAGCCTGCCTTCTGGAACATTTCGATGTAGTTCTTGTCGTCCTTGCGCTTGGAGCCGGGGACGCTTTGGGGCAGGAAGTAGGCGGAGCCGCCGCCGATGATGACGTCGGGCTTCACGTTGTAGAACATATCCACGATTTCGGCCTTGTCGGCGCGGCGGCGGGTATGCCCGACCACGGAAGCCGGGGTCGCGTCCTCGATTTCGGCATCCGAAACCACGCCGATGGATTTGCCGGTCGTGCGGCGGAGCAGTTCGGCGATGGTTTCCTGCCTGGGATCGTCCAACGAATCGGGGGTGCGGTCGGCGTAGACGCCGAGGGCGTTCACGCTGGACTTGTGCCCGGTCATGTAGGCGGAGGCGGTGTTGGCGGAGTCGGCGGCGATGGAATCCACGCTGCACGTGCCGAGCATGGCGGTATAGGGCAGGGTATCCATCGACAGCTTGCCGTTGTACATACCGTTGGTCACGCCTTTGGACATGAGGCGGGCGCTCGTGCGGTGGCCCATGCTCAGGCCGTCGGCGATGAGCAGGATGACGTTCTTGGCGGCGGGCTTGGCGGGCGTGCCGTACACGTCCCAGTTGGCGGAGGCTTTCCCGGTGGGGCTTTCCACCGTCACCTTGTACTGTCCGGGCTTGAGCGAAGCGCCGCGCAGCAGCAGGGCGGAGCCGTCGGCCCCCTTTTCCTTGGCGATGAATTCGGGTTTCGCGCCCAGAACGGCCTTGGCGTCCTGCCCGTTGATCAGGACTTTGGCGTCCTTTTCGGCGAGCTGGCCATCAAACTCCACCTTGAAGTCGAAGCGGCTCCCGCCCAGGAAGCGGGCCGTATCCACAGGGTAAATGTTCGGCGCGGCTTCCGCGACGCCGGAGAAGAGCAGGGCGCCCAACAGGGCGGGAATGATGCGTGTGTTCATGTAACGATCCTTTGTTGAGAAAAACTGTGAAAATCAGGCGCGCACGAGTTCGGCTACTTCGGCTGTCAGCCCGTCCAGCCCCCTGGTGCTGTACGCGCCGTAAAGCTGCATGGCGGTCTTTTGCGAAAACACGTAGTTGCGGAACTGGTTGAAGGGCTTCTTGGACAGATCGGCTTCCTTGATGCCGTAGGAGCGGACGGCGACCTGCTTGAGGGCGTCCACGGTCCATTGGGCGGCGGGCACGCTGAGCACCCAGTCATGGTCGGCGAGGTGGGTCACGAAGCCTTCCATGCGGCGGGGCATGGGCAGGGTTTTGCCGCCCTTTTCCACAAGCCCGGCCTTGACGGGATCCTTGCCGTTGATGACGGCGGCGGCCTTCAGCCAGCCCACCACCAACTGTTCGGATGCGGCGGCTCCGGGGTGATCGTGGGCACAGGCCTGCGCTACGCACAGTTCGGGGGACAGCCCGCGCCGCAGGCTTTCGGCGACGCTGAGGATATGGTGTTCTCCGGTGGCGGCGAGGGTTTCTTCCTTGCGGCAGGTTCCATCCGCCTGCCACTGGAAGACCCACGGCTTGTGGAGGTCGTGGAGAAGCTGGGAGGCGAGCACCACGTCGCGGTCGAGCTTCAGGCCGAATACGTCGACATAGTTGTCATACAGGGCCTTGCAGGAGGCCACGTTGAGGGCCGTGTGCGTCACCAGCCCGCCGGGGTAGCTGTGGTGGCTGTTCCAGCCGCTGCCGGGCGCGGTATAAAAAGGCTGCGGGCTTTTCTTCGTGCCGGCGCAGGGCGGGAAAACGGCCTTGGCGTCCTGGGCGAGCAGCCCTTGCCCCTTCAATTCCTTCATAATGGCCTTGGCGTCACCTTCGGCCAGCAGCGGGGCCGGGTTTTTCATGATGTCCAGCACGGCGGCGCGCAGGCCGGGGTTGCCGATTTCCGCGGCGGCGTCCTGAAGGTATTTCCACGCGGCCATGACGTACTGGGATCTGTCCGCCATTTCCTTGGGCGTCATGTTGATGCATGCGTCAAGGGAGACGGCTTCCGTGGCGGCGTGGGCTGCGGAAGGATGCAGGAAGGTTTTTCCGGCGAGCAGCACGGCTCCGGTAGCCAGCCCGCCCAGCAGGAAGGTGCGGCGACTGTAATCGGCATTCATGGGGTTTCTCCTTGTTGATCCGTTTCAGGATGAGGCAAGGGAGAACCTAGACGTCGTTCGTGGCGGAAACGTGGCCTTAGTGTGACGTTTGTATTGTTTGTATGAACAACCCGTATGTATGGGCAGCCGTGAAGAGGAAGGGCGGCAGGGTGTCGCCATACGGATACACATGGAGGGGGAATCGTCTGAAGACATTATGAAAGGGAGAAAATTGCCCTTTCGCCAAGCCTGTCGGAACGGCTTCCCTCTTTTCTCCATTCCGCTATCCCCATCCCTATATTAAAGGTTCCCGTGTTAAAGGCTTCCGTGCGTATCGAGTGCCGCAGCTTTTCCCATACAGTGCCATCGTAACGTGGCGCGGCGATGGAATGCCCGGTCGCCGGATTGGGGTCCCGCGCTGTCATCGTGATATGACGCATCCAAAGCGGAGAGGTGCCGGAACGCGGGGGAAAGGGCGCTGAACAAGGAAGATCGGGGCCAAAGCGGAGGGGCAGGGAGGCGGCCCCAAAACGGGCCGGATGAAAGGCCGCTTCATATCATGAGTATGAAACCACCTTGAATCATAAACCATCTCAGCGTTCTTGAAAGACCGTATATTCTATCATAGCATGGCTTCTTTATTAGACTAACAGGAGCCCTATATATGAAGACGGAACACCTGTTTACCATCCGTTTGGGGGATGGGAGGCATTTTGAGTATGAAGGCACGCTTGACGGCGCGAAGCGCAAGGCCTCGAAGCTCGCCACGCCGCCGGTAGCCATTCAATTGCTTGCGGAACAACGCCTTATCGCCACGCGAAGGCCGTATTTCGGCTGGGACGGCAAAGTAGGATGGCACCCTTGGGAGCTTATCGAGAGGATTTTTTGAACGGGGCCGCGCTCTGAGATGCTGTAGCCTGTATTTTATTGATATATAATTGTATGTTGTGAAAAAGGCTGATGGGGCCGCCTCCGGTTCACCGGGGTTTCTTCCACCAATGGGGATGGAAGAAGGCAGGCATGGCGGCCCGGAAAGCGGAGGAAAAACGGCGCGGGCACCGGGCTGCCGTTCCCCCTGCGAGGCCAATGCGGAGGCATCGGCCCCGCGAAGGCGGGAAGCGTTCGATTGGCAGGGAGCGTTTGCCGGACAGCCACGTCCCACCCTCCCCCATTCCTTGGAAGCGCGCCCGCAACCAGCCCGGCATGTACTTCGTCGGCAATGGCCGGAAAATCGCCCATGTTGCCAACGGAGTCATCCGTACAGGTAAGAACGATTCAGGGTCTTCCCCACGTGCGTGGGGGTGTTTCTCAGACAATGCCGCATTCCCGCCGTGTGGCTGGGTCTTCCCCACGTGCGTGGGGGTGTTTCTCCATTGCAGATCATCGCTATGGTCGCCGTCACGTCTTCCCCACGCACGTGGGGGTGTTTCCTACAGCGACAAGGTGGGTAAGGAAGTCTACGGGTCTTCCCCACGCACGCGGGGCCGGGCATGGATGAATGCGCTTTTCAGCTTGGCTTTCCCCACACGCATGGGGTGTTTCGGCTTTATCCGCACAGGTAGGAGCGCTTTCTGTTGAGGAGCTGGATTAGGACGATATAGGCAAGGGCACTGTTCCGTGCCCCACTTCGCTATGCCGCAGGCTACGGCGTAGGGTAGGGGCCCGTCGCGATTTGTGCCTCCGGCTCCATCCCGGAATGTTTGTTCGGCTAGGCATTCCCGGAAGGGATGGAAACATGGTGGGGATACGCAGGGATTCCAATGTGCCCGCCCCCGTTCAAAGCTGCCGCTCCAGCCCGCCGGGGAATGATTCTCCGGCTGGAGGAGGGAACGATGGATGAAGGGGCGGGGTTTTGCCGCCGCTTAAAGGCGCGGCAGGACAAAAACAGGCAGCAGGGCAAGCAGTTGGGAGCTCCGAAATGTCTCTAGCTGTCTTATAAAAGGAAACTTGCCATTCCGGGGTACTTCTTCAAGACGCGCTTTTTAGTTGAGGGTGCCGTTGACGCCTTCAACGAACCAATCCATGCTGAGCAATTCCTTGTCGGGAGGAACCGCACCCGCGGGGATGCGTTCAACGCCTTGCTGATCTTTGACGGGGCCCGTGAAGACAACGAGCTTTCCGCTCTTGATGTCGGCCTTGGCCTTATCGGTCAGTTCGCGTACATTTTGCGGGATCATGGGGCCATAGGGGGCTATGTCCACCACGCCGGTTTCCATGCCGTACCAGAAGGAACCGTTTTTCCACGTCCCCGCGCGGACTTGCTCTACAACCTCCTTATAGAAGGGCCCCCACGACCATATGGCGGACGTCATGTGAGCCCGTGGTGCAAAACGGGTCATATCGGTATTGTAACCGATGGAATAAACACCCATTTCCTGTGCCGCTTCTTGGGGCCCGCTGGAGTCCTGATGCTGCGCGATGACGTCCGCGCCCTCTTTGATGAGGCGCTTGGCGGCGTTTTTTTCCATGACGGGATCATACCATGATTTAGTCCAGACTACACGGACTTCGGCCTTGGGGTTCACCGCACGCACGCCGAGGGTAAAGGCATTGATGCCGCGGATGACTTCGGGGATGGGGAAGGCCGCCACGTAGCCGATGGCGCCGCTCCGGGTCATGGAACCGGCCACCAGGCCGGTGAGATAGCGCGCCTGATAGATCCTGCCGAAATAGTTGCTCATGTTGGGGGCGTTCTTGTAGCCGGAGCAGTGCATGAATGTGGAGTCGGGGTACTGCTCGGCAACTTTGAGCATAAAATCCATGTAGCCGAAACTGGTCGCAAAAATGACGTCGTAATGCTTGCGGGCCATGTTTCGGATGATGCGCTCGGCTTCCGGCCCTTCGGGGACGCTTTCCACATACGAGGTTCTCACGCCGGGCATGGTGCTCAAGAGCTTACGGGCTTGATCATGGGCATATGACCAGCCTTCTTCGCCGATCGGGGAAATATAGATAAAGCCGACCTTCATCTCCCTTTGGAGCCCTCTGGACTGAACCGGCGCGGAGGCCAGCCCAGCCGCAAGGAGCAGGGTGGCCATCAGGAGCGCAAGCGTACGCATGGGTATATCCTCTGATATGGGACACGGTTTCCGGGATGGCCTCCCGGTTTTTTAAGGCTGTGCCACAGCAAACGATTGATGTTTTCTTTCTCGAAGGCTCTTATAGTTTGTGGTTGTTTCATCTCCACAGTGAGGTGAAAATACAGCCTTTTTCTTCGGTTTTCCCCTTGGCGGGATCCACGGCCAAGGCATTTTGCCGGTTATACCTTTGGCTCTTCAAAGAAAAAAGTATCAATCATTTTCTAGAACACGGCTTTCTCGAAGTTCCAAATAAACAACCGACAACATGCCTCAGTCATGGAGCCCGCTAACGGAAAGCTGGAGAAAAAGGCTGTATTTTCACCGTACTGCGGAGATGAAGCCGCCACATCTCATGGCAGGGCCGTTCTTCAAAGAACGGACGGTAAACGATTTAGGAAGACGTTTCAAGGTGAGTCCTCCTAAAAGGGAAGTACGTATTCCATATATGGAAAAAGCTTTCCTGAGCCTTAAAAGGCATGGAATCCGTTTTTCCCCGCTTTTAACCCCTCCGCCGCCGTCATCCTTTTGTTATGATGGCCCATGAGGGGGCTCACGTTCACCATGCCCGCCCGTCAAAGTGTTTTGTGGCAAATGTGTTGCGATGGCAAGACGATGCGGGATCAGGGACCGCGGCTCATTGCAGTGCCCCGCGTTTGATGGTATGTGAAAAAAGATGTTCCGTGACCGGGAGGCTTGCCCCTGTCCCCAAGGTCACACACTGTTCAGGGGCAGAACGGAGAGCTGGACAATATGAGTACGATCGCTTCAGTTTGGGCCCGCGAAATCCTTGATTCGCGCGGCAATCCTACGATAGAGGTAGAAGTTTCCCTTGATTCCGGTCACGTAGGCCGCGCCGCCGTCCCGTCCGGGGCTTCCACGGGAACCCGCGAAGCGCTGGAACTGCGCGACGGAGACAAGGCCCGTTATAAAGGCAAGGGCGTCAGCAAGGCCGTTGAAAATGTGAACACCGAGATCGCGGAAGCGATCGTGGGCCTCGACGCGCTGCGTCAGGTGCAGGTGGACAACACCATGCTGGATTTGGACGGTACGGACAACAAGTCCCGCCTCGGCGCCAACGCCATGCTCGGCGTATCGCTCGCCACGGCCCGCGCCGCCGCTGAATCCCTGGCCCTGCCGCTGTACCAGTACATCGGCGGCGTCAACGCCAAGGTGTTGCCCGTCCCCATGATGAACATCATCAACGGCGGCGCTCACGCCCCCAACAACTTGGATATTCAGGAATTCATGATTATGCCCGTCGGTGCGCACACGTTTGCCGACGGCCTGCGCATGGGCTCTGAAATCTTCCATACGCTGAAGACCATCCTTGCCGCCGACGGCCACATCACCAGCGTGGGCGATGAGGGCGGCTTTGCCCCCAACCTCAGGAACCACGACGAAGCGTTCAGCTATATCCTGAAGGCTATTGAGGAATCCGGCTACAACCCCGGTTCGGAAGTCGTGCTCGCCATTGACGCCGCCGCTTCCGAGTTCCACAAGAACGGTAAGTATATGATCGGCGAAAAGGGCGCTCTGAGCAACCGGGAAATGATCGAATGGCTGGCGGAGTTCACCGCCAAGTATCCGCTCGTCTCCATTGAAGACGGCCTTGCCGAAGATGATTGGGACGGCTGGCGCGAGCTGACCGATACCCTCGGCGACAACATCCAGCTTGTGGGTGACGATCTGTTCGTGACCAACCCCGACATCCTTGCCGAAGGCATCGAAGAGGGCATCGCCAACTCGATCCTCATCAAGGTGAATCAGATCGGCACTCTGACCGAGACCCTCGACGCCATCCAGCTTGCCAAGGAATCGGCCTACACGACGGTCGTTTCCCACCGTTCCGGCGAAACCGAGGACAGCTTCATCGCCGACCTCGCCGTGGGTGTGAACGCTGGCCAGATCAAGACCGGTTCGCTCTGCCGCAGCGACCGCCTCGCCAAGTACAACCAGCTTCTCCGCATTGAGGAAGACCTTGACGACGCCGCCATGTACTACGGCCCCGTCATGGGTGCGAATCTCGCTTTTGACGGCGAAGAATAAGGCAATCGGGGAGGGGAAGGGGAGCCTTTTAAAAAAGGCCCCCCTTCCCCTCCCCGAACCCCTCCCCTTCCCCGCGAAAACTTTGACTGGTGGGGAGGCCGCGCAGAGGGAGTACCGTTGAAAAAAGAAAGGCTGTGAACGGAGTTCACAGCCTTTTTATTTGGCTCTGCCATAGCATGTGGCTGTTTCATCTCCACAGCGCGGTGAAAATACAGTTTTTTCTCCAGTTTTCCCATTAGCGGAATCTATGGTTTATGGTTAAGGCATTGGGGGGGTATTCCTTTGGAGCTTCAAGGAAAAAGCATCAGCCGTTTCCCGTGACACAGCCTTTTCTTTAGGCTCTGTCATAGTACGTGGTTGTTTCATCTCTACAGTACGGTGAAAATACAGCCTTTTCTCCAGCTTTCCCTTTGGCGGGCTTCATGGCTGAGGCGTTTTGTTGGTTATTCCCTCGGAACGCCATAGAAAAAGGCATCAACCTTTTTCTATGACACAGCCTTTTCTTTATGGGCTTCAGCCTGTTGGGGATACGAAGTATCCGAAACAAGAAACCACCCGTTATATGGGTGGTTATTATTTGCGGTACTGTTATAGAGCGTGAGTTGTGTTATACAGTACAGTGAATAGAGAGCTTTTTATGGGTATTGGCGGTGGCCCTTTGGTTGAGGCATCTTATTGATTTTTTATTGAGAACCCCTAGGCTGTGTCGTCATTTTTATATGTAACTATTTAAAAATATTAAAAGTAAATTTTTTTGAGGCTTGGAAAATAGTTGAATAATTTCAAAAAATTATATTTAATTGAAGACACAATCCAAGAAATAAAACGTCATTCGTTTTCCCTGACAAAGGCTTTTGTTTAGGCTGTGCCATAGAAAATGGTTGATGCTTTTTTCTTGAAGCCCCAAAGAAATAACCAATAAAATGCCTCAAGTATGGAGTCCATCAGCGGAAAAACTGGAGAAAACGTCTGTATTTTCACTGCGCTGTGGAGAGAAAACAACCACATACTATGACAGAGCCTTTATCTATACCCCTGCCATAATAAAAGGTTGATAGACTATTTTATGTAACTCAAGATAGAGACTAAGAAAATTTTTTGCCGCAGGGCTCACCAGCAAATACATTCAAAAAAACTTGATGAAATCAACTCCTGCAACACTGTATCAATCAAAGGCTATGGCGGAACCTTGTTTATAATTCAGGTAGATTTCTCTTTTTTTTGGCTGTGTTATAGAAAATGGTTGATGCTTTTCTCCTTGAAGTTCCACAGGGATAACCGACAAAATGCCTTAGCCCTATATTCCGCCAAGAGGAAAACCGGAGAAAAAGGCTGTATTTTCACCGCACTGTGGAGATGAAACAACCACAAACTATAACAGAACCTCTCTCTCTCTCTCTCTCTCTCTCTCTCTCTTCCCGTCAGCATCCATTCGGCAGGGACTCCTTTTGAGTGGCCTCCCCACCAGTCGAAAGTCTTGAGAAAGGAGGGGGCCGGGGGAGGAACAACCCTTCTTCAGAAGGGTTTTCCTCCCCCGGTTATCCCTGCTAGTTCTTTTCAGGCAACGGGCCGCGCGGGAGGAAACGCCACGTGTCGCGGAGTTCCATAGCGGCTTCGTTGATGAAGGGAATGTCATTGTAGTAGAGCGCGCCGATGGGCACATCATATTTTTCCTGCGCCGCGGCAAAGTCCTGATGCAGTTTGCTGTAGGGTACCCAAAGCGGGGTGATGACCCAGAGCAGCAGCCATATCGTAAACATGCAGAGAAGCAGCTTCACATAGCCGGGGAGAGGGCGTCTGGACATGATGCTTTCCTATTAGAGGGGTACGGGGAAGAGCCCGGCCCGGTGAGCTTTTGCATAAGGAGGTGGAAGCGCCGGGCGGTTCCACCTCCAAATCCGGGGGTGAGGAAGCGGCGCACCCGTAAGCCGGATGCGCCGACGAGCCCGTCAGATCTTCGCCGTGACTTCGGGGAAGACGAGGTAGAACATTACATACGCCATGAGAAGGGTCAGGGCCAAGTTGAAGGACTGGCCGCAGACGTACAGGATGAGGGGCTTGCCGCCCTTGAAGTAGGGGGCGAGTTCGCGGAAGTTGGTGCTCAGGCCGATGGCGGTGAAGGCGAGCACGAAGAACCATGTGCGGACGCCCTTTTCAATGCCGTCGATGACGCCCTTGTTGATGAGGGCGGTGCCGAGGTCAGGGCCGAGGTCGGCGCTGTACATGGAGAAGATGATCGAAGCGGCGAGGAAGCCGATGACGAACTTGGGGAAACGATGCCAGATTTCCATCAGGCTGGTTTCGCGTCCGGCGGTCTTTTCAACGCTGGTGCACCAGTAGACGGCGATGCCGAAGGCGGTCACGCCGATGAGCACGTTCTGGATCATCTTGATGGTCGCGGCCACATACATGGCCTTGGAGCCGAGCAGCGCACCGGCGGCGGCCACGGCGCCCGTGGAATCGACGGTGCCGCCGATCCACGCGCCGCCAAGCACCTCAGGCAGGCCGAGGAACTTGATGAGGGCGGGCATGGCCACCATCATGATGGCGGTGAAGGTCATGGACAGGCCGAGGGCGAGGGTGAGCTCTTCCTTCTTGGCGCGGCACGCGGCGGCTGCGGCGATGGCGGCGGAGGTGCCGCACACGGACATGTCGGCGGAGATGGTGATGTTCAGGGTCGGTGAGGCCATCTTGAGAACCTTCTGCCCGAAAATAAAGGTCACGATGAGCACGATGGGGGTGACCACCCACGCCACGAAGATGCCGGCGGTGCCGATGGCGATGATCTTATCGAACAGGATTTCCGCGCCAAGGAGCACGAGGCCCGTCTTGATGTAGTATTCAACCTGAAGCGCAGGCTTTATCCACTGCGGGGTGCCGATCGTGTTGGCGATGATCATGCCGAACATGATGCCCCACGGCTCTACGCCGATGCCGTAGTAGGCCATAGTGGACTGCTGGCCGAGGATCATGGCGACAACCACGACGATGAACAGGCCCACAAAGCCGATGAGGAACTTGGGCAGGTTCTGGCCCATGATGAAGATGCCGATGCCGAAGAACAGGCCAAAGGCGACCATCAGCAGGGGCAGGGTGGTGAAAAGGTTTACGGGCTTGGCCTTGGCGGAGGCCTTGGACGCTTCGGACTTGGCCTTGGTCCAGTCCTTGATGGCGGCTTCGGCGGCGGCGTTCAGTCCGGCATCCTTGTAGCCCGCATCGGCGGCGAGCTTTTCGGCGGCTTCGGCGGCGGCGAAAGAGCTTTCGGCCTTGGCCTTGGCTGCTTCAGCCTTTTCCTTATTGGCGGCGTTCTTCGCGTCGGCCTCGGCTTGGCTGGTGAACATGGACTTCAGGGGGTTGTTCGTCCACTTGCCGGGGCTGGCTATGAATGCCTTGATTTCCTTGGCGATAGGCAGGTTGGTGCCGACGACGCCCTTCTTGGCATCCTGAGCTTGGATATACGCAATGGTCTTGAACGGAGCCTTCTCTGCTTCCGCCTTCATGATCGCGTTGGAATTGTCGATGGTCTCCTTGTAGCTGGCCGGAGCGCCATTGATGAAAATGCAGATGGCCGCGATCAGCAGGACGAAACCAAGCCAAATGGCCCAGTAGTCTTCCTTCTTCCACAGGTCTGACCAGTGCGATTGGGCTCGGTCGATGACCACATTGTTGTTTTCATTTGCCATAACAGTCTCCTCCTGGCTTGGGGCATGTGCCGAAAGCCAACCCTGTTTTTGGGTGAAAAAAATCACCAACTCCTCTGCCTTTGAGCGGTTGTGGAGTTTACGGCTCCACAGACCTGACGCCTTTCATTCGACTAATAACAGGACACAGTCTATTGTCAACAGAATTTTTGATGTAATGGCGAGCTATTGTGAATCGAGGACAGAATGAAAAGGAACATGCCTTGTATGTGAGTGGAATAGATTGAGTGATCAATCAAAGGTGTTCTACTTTGATATAACTTGAACAAAATGCTGCATACAGGGCTGCATCCAAGAAACGCGGCCGGGCATATAGTTCTGCCGACCGCTCTTTTTGCCTGTTTAATATATTGATATAGATATATTTTATTGAATAGAAATTTTCTTTTGTCCTCTACTCCTCCAAAATGGTGAGGGGTATCATGCTCTAGAGTTCACCAAATATTTTTTTTGGGGGGGAGTCATCATGATGGAGGGTTGGGGGAAAATGTTGAGAGGCCCACGCCACAAAAGCATGGAGATGCGGGAAGTAAAAAAGATGGGATGCAGTAGAATCTGGAGTAAAGGCCGGGATACCAGTACGCAGATATGGCGACTGTCGACATGATAGGACGGCTGCCCCTTTCTTAGCCGCAGCGCGACAGTATGGTAACAAGAAAATACACAGGGATAACGCGTTTAGTGCGGAATCCAGCGGCGGAACTCATGGGATCGCCGTTTATGATGCGGCAGGGAGAATTCCGAGTGGGCCTTCTGGTGCAGGGAATGAAAATCCATCGTATCTTTATAAAACGATACGCCGTCATCCCCAGACTATTCCGAGACATTCATCTTTTCGATGATTTTCAAAAAAAATCGTTTTGAATTCCATGTAGTTAAAATGTAACTTCCATTGTAAAAGCGAAGGCTCTGTTATGGTTTGTGGTCGTTTTATTTCCACAGTGCGTTGAAAATACAGCCTTTTTCTCCTATTTTCCCCTTGGCGGGATTCACGGCTAAGGCATTTTGCCGGTTATCCCTTTGGAACTTCAAGGAAAAAGCATCAACTGTTTTCTATAACACAGCCAAAGTGAATATCCCTGTTTCTTGCCCACACTGAAGCGCTGCGGCTTTGGAAATGGCCAGTTGCCTGTATTTTTCCGTAGCCGGATTTCTTTGTCCGTGGGTGCCGTTTCAAGCGGGGGCTGCTTCAAACAGTGCCGTGCGTTCGGATAGGTTGGCCCTACCAGACGTTAAAATGCACTTTCTGTTCGTCGTAACGTTCCTTATGTGAGAAGGGCGTTTCGGAGTAGCCGATAATAGCAAGGCCGAGCGGCGATACGGTATCCGGAAGGTTGCAGAGCTCACGGAAAGCCTGTTCCCGTTCAGGGACGGGATGGACGCCGCACCAGAGCGAAGCCAGTTCCTTGGCACGTGCCGCGAGCAAGAGGTTTTCCATAGCGGCGGAGCAGTCCTGCACCCAGTACTTGCCGTAATGGGCCGAGGTGGTGTCCCCGCAAACGAGGATGGCGAGCGGGGCCTGCCTGATCATGCCCGCGTATGGATGGAATTCCTGGATTTTATCCAATTTTTCGCGATCCGTGATGACCACGAACCTCCACGGCTGGATGCCCCCCGCCGTGGGCGCGGACATGGCGGCGCTCAGCAATTCTTTGACAATGTCTTCACCGACGGGCCGGTTCAGGAACTGGCGAATGCTGCGGCGAGTATGGAGGGCTTCAAAGGCATCCATAAGAACGCTCCTTTTATCGGGTTTGTGTTCGCCGCAACATAGCAGATCCGTTTGGGTTGCACCAGAGCCGATTTGCCGGGAGGCATTCGTTTTTGCACTGAAAACCGTATTTCAACTGTCTGAAATTCAAAATGAATTTTTAGAAAATCATCAAAAAGGTGAATGTCCCTTTGCCGGGCCCTTTCACTCAAGATGTCTGTAGCCCGCACGGATGTTTGGATATTCTTTTCCGGCACGTCAGGGCTTGTCACTGCGTTATCATACGTGTATTCTTTTCGGTCTGGACAAAGAAACGAGGGGTCCGTTCCTGCTGTTTGCGGGCCTTGGACGCGTTTCGTTTGCTGGTTTTTTCTTCATTCTTTTTTTCGTGACAGCGTGTTTTGAAGGAGTTTTTATGGCTGGTATGCCGGGTCCCGGAGATCGTATTGAAGCCCGTTGCACTCGCTGCAATGACATTACCGGGCATGTCATCGTCGCCCTTGTCGGCGGGGAAATCGTCAAGGTGGAATGCCGCGCCTGCGGAAGCGTGCACAAGTATTACCCGCCTGCGACACCCAAGGAAGTGAAGGGAAAGACGGCCGTTTGCCGTGTAAAGGCCGGTGAGACCCGCAAGGAAGCCGTAAATTCCTTCAAGCCCACCTCCACGCCTTCCACGGCCGCCGCATCCCCCGCCGCCGCGTCCCGTGCCGCCGCCAAAGCGCAGAAGGCCGCCGAGGACATGGAACAGAACTGGCAGCGCACCATGAACATGACCGTTGCTTCCGCCCGCCCCTACGCCATGAACGAGTCCTTCGCCGTCGGCGATGTCGTCGAACATCCCAAGTTCGGCAGCGGCGTTGTGCAGGAAGTTTTCCCCCCCGACAAGATGCAGATCCTTTTCCGCGACGGCGCCAAGATGCTGCGCTGTGCGTGTTAGGAAGGGAAGAGATTTTGAAAATGGGGAGGGGAGGCTTTGGGAGAAGGGAAATGCCCTATGCTCCCATCCTTCCCTCCCTTTAGCATTTTCGCCTTGGCTCCGTCAGAGGATGCCGTAGCTTTGTCTCCACCGCATGGTGAAAGGATAGCCCGTTTCGGGCTTTTTCTTTGGCTGACATCATGGCAAAGCGTTTATCGGCTATCTACTGGCAAGCCCAAGCAAGAGAATACTTACTGCTTGCCGTATACGGCCTTCTCCTTTATCGGATGCCTGTCCTGTATGTTGCAGCTATCGGGGCCAACCCTTTGAGATAAGAGGCTTTATTGTTTAAAAACAAGGCGGTGTTATAGAAAATGGCTGATGCTTTTTTCCTTGAAATTTCAAAGGAATAACCAGCAAAATACCTTATCCGTGGAGCACGCCAAGGGGAAAACTGGAGAAAAAGGCCGTATTTTCACCGTGCTGTGGAGATGAAACAACCACATACCATAAAAGAGCCCAAAATAAAGGCTCTGTCCTATAAAAGTGGTTATGATGTACTCAAATTTTACGTTTTGAGGATTTTAATTTATATTTCGGCATGTACTATTTATAAAATTTATAATTATTAAAATATATTATAAGTACCCCTTTCTTTAGAACATTTTCACGTTGAAAATGTTCTTCCGACTGAGGGAAACAGGCGGCCGCTGCGAAGGCATAAGCACAATATACTTACATTGTTAAATACCGAAATAAACGTTCCTTAAACTTTAATGTTATAAAGATTTAAAGTTAATGTGCTTTAGGACAGAGCGAAACAAACGGCTCTGTCATGAGTATTGGGTTCATTTATCTCTATAACATGGTGAAAATACAACCTTTTTATCCATCTTTTCATTGGTTGAATCCATGAGTAAGGCATTTTGTCGGTTCTTCCGACTGCGGGAAGCAGGCGGCCACTGCGAAGATATAAGCACAATGTACTTACATTGTTAAATATCGAAATGAGCGTTCCTTAAACTTTAATGTTATAAAGATTTAAAGTTAATTTGCTCTAGAACAGAGCGAAATAAACGGCTCTGTCATAGTATGTAGTTGTTTTATCTCTACAGCATGATAAAAATACAGCCTTTTTATCCATTTTTTACATTGGCTAACCTATAAGTAAGACATTTTGTCGGTTATTTCTTTGGGACTTCAAGGAAAAAGCATCAACCATTTTTGTGACGCAGCCAAACAAAATATGCTGCCGTAAAAATACGGTACAGCAATAACGGGAAAATCGAAAACGGACGGCTTCAAATCGGCGCAAGCCGGTTTGAAGCCGTCCGTTTTCGATTTCTCTGAGGGGGTCCGGGGGGAATCATTCCCCCCGGCGGGTGCAGGGCGGAGCCCTGCCGGGGTTCAAGGGGCCGCGCCCCTTGCCGCCGGAGGCCTTACGGCATCATGGCGCAGAGCATGAGCCCGGCCGTGACCGGAAGCCCGCACATGAGGTTGGCGTTGGCGATGGCCTGCCCGGACGCGCCGCGGCAGACGTTGTCGATGGCGGACACCACGATGAGCCGGTTGGTCCGGGGATCGACGATGACGGACATATCACAGAACATCGTCCCGCGTACATTGCGGGTTTCGGGAAGCTGCCCGGAGGGCAGGACGCGCACCCACGGGCTGTCCGCCCATGTTTCCTCATACACGCGCTGGGCGTCCGCCTGCGAGAGGGGGGCCTTGAGCTGTGCGTAGATCGTGGACAGGATGCCGCGGTTCATGGGCACAAGGTGCGGATTGAAAGAGATGGTCATGGGCTCGTGCGCCAGACGGGACAACTCCTGTTCGATTTCCGGGGTGTGGCGGTGCGTGCCGATGCCGTAAGCCTTGAAGGAGTCCGCCACTTCGCAGTAGAGAGAACCGAGCTTGGCGGAACGGCCCGCGCCGGATACGCCGGACTTGGAGTCCGCGACGATGCCGTGGGTTTCGACAAGGCCGTCGGCGAGGGCCGCGGTCATGCCGAGGATGATCGAAGTGGGGTAACAGCCGGGGTTCGCCACGAGGCG
Organism: Bilophila sp.; assembly: GCF_057864385.1. Lineage (NCBI taxonomy): Bacteria > Pseudomonadati > Thermodesulfobacteriota > Desulfovibrionia > Desulfovibrionales > Desulfovibrionaceae > Bilophila > Bilophila sp. Next base: position 42,774 of record NZ_DBMAFI010000027.1, read on the forward strand.
CGCCTTGGCGATGTCCGAGGCGTAGAGCTCCGGCAGGCCGTATACCGCTTCGGGGAGCAGGTCGGGGCGCTTGTGCTCGACCTTGTACCACTGCTCATAGGTTTCCGCGCTCTTGAGGCGGAAGTCGGCGGAAAGATCCACCACCTTGAGGCCGCGTTCCACGAGCGCCGCCGCCATTTCCGTGGCCGCCGTGTGCGGGACGGCAAGGAAGGCCAGATCGCATTCCCTGGCGATGAGTTCCGGCTCAGGCTCGATAAGGATGACGTCGGCCCCCGGCAGGCCGTTGAGGAACGGGTACAGGCCGCCGAGCCGTTTGCCCGCTTCGGTGCGGGAGGTGGCGGCGGTGAGCTTCATGTTCGGGTGCCCGGTCAGCAGACGGGCCAGCTCCATCCCAGTGTAGCCGGTGACCCCGACAAGGCCAACCCGGATCATTTCTTGCGGCATGGCTTTTAATCCACCTTTTTCATGACGTATTTCATACGCAGTTCGTACAGGATACCTTCCAGAAGGCGTGCTTCGTCGCTGTCGAGGCATTGCTTGGTCTTTTCTTCGAGCATGGTCAGGATGTCGATGGTATGCTTGGCCATGACCAAATCCTGTTCGGTCGCGCCCGATTCCGGGTTGGGAACCTCGCCGAGCTGCACCAGCGCGGACGAGGCGAGGGAAAGGATGAACGTGGAAAACGTGACCTGCGGCATGGAGCAGTCGCAGCCGGGCTTATTGCAGTTGCAGGCCTTATGGCCTTCAGGGGAAGCGGTGTTCATGGCGTCTCCGTGGAACGAGTGTCTATGAGGGGCCCGGCAGGGGGCCTGTTCAACTTCTTACATCAGGAATAACTCGTCCCGGCTCAACGTCAAGGGCGCGATGATACGCGGAAAGTGCCGTTTCCAGATAATCGCGCGACGCGCTGAAGCCGCCGGAAGCCCGCAAACCGTAGGCCAGCGCGTGCAATCCCGCCAGCGCGTCCGCCCAATCCACCCAGCCCATGTGCCCGAAGCGGACCATGCGGCCCTTATAATGATCTTGCCCCCCCGCGAAGACAATGCCGCATTCGTCGGCAGCGACCTTGAGGAGCTTGTCACCGTCCACCCCGGCGGGGAGCAGGATGCTGGTGACGCCCCAAGCGTAATGGGTGGGCGCGAACAGGGGCAGATCCAGCGCCTGCGCCCCGGTGCGGACCATACAGGTGAGCGCCCACTGCTTGCGGTACAGGGCGTCGAGGCCGCCTTCCTCAAACAGCATGGACAGGCTCTCGTGCAGCCCCACGATGAGGCTGACCGGAGAGGTGAACAGCCCCTGCCCCTTCAGCACGTTGTCGCGCTCGCCCACGAGGTTGAAATAGAAGCAGGAGGCGGGGATGGATTCGGCGCGTTTCCATGCGCGCGCGGAAAGGGCCAGCAGCGCCATGCCGGGCGGGACCATGAGGCCCTTCTGGGAGCCGGTAAGGAGGCAGTCGATGCCCCATGCGTCCATCGGGCAGGGGGAGATGCCGACCGCCGAGATGCCGTCCGCGACAAGGAGCACCTCGCGCGTGCGGGTAAGCCGGGCGATGGCTTCCACCGGATGCTGTGCGGCGGTGGAGGTTTCGCAGACCTGCATGAGCACGCCCTTGGCTTCGGGATGTTCGCGGAGCGCCTGTTCGACCTGCGCGGGCGTCACGGCCTGCCCCCATGCCACATCGATTTCCACGACCTTAAGCCCGCGTACGGCGGCGATTTTGGACCAGCGCTCGCCGAATTTGCCGCCGTTCACCACAATGACGGTTTCGCCGGGCAGGAACAGGCCGTGCACGGCGGCGGTCATGGCCCCGGTGCCGGAGCAGGAAAGCGGGAGCACCGGCTGTTCGGTGCCGAACAGCTTCTGGAGCATGGTTTCGGTTTCCAGCAGGATTTTCTTGAAGCCGGGCTTCCGGTGGTGGATCATGTCCTGCGCGAGGGCAAGGCGGACGCGTTCGGGCAGAGGCGTGGGGCCGGGGGTGAGCAAACGGGGCTTGTTGAACATGATGTCTCCTGTCATGCGGACAAATTTCGCGGCGCGGATCAGTCTTTCCAGACCCGCAGGATAAAGACTTTAAGATAGGCCGTTTCGGGCATGGACGGATGCACCGGATGATCCGGCCCCTGAAAGCCCTGATACAGCAATTGCGTGTTCAGGCCCCTCTTGGCGGCACACTGGGCGATCAGGCGGCGCAGCGCTTCGGCCTCAAGGTGGTGCGAACAGGAACAGCTCGTGAGAATGCCCCCGTTTTCCACGAGTTGCAAGCCCAGATCGTTGACCCGGCGGTAGGCGTTGAGGCCCTGCTCGGCGTCCTTCCTGCGTTTGATGAAGGCCGGGGGATCGACGCAGACCACGCCGAATTTCCGCCCCCCGTCGCGCAGCGCCGCCAGCGTGTCCAGCGCGTCGCCGGGCAGCGTTTCGCCGGGGCAGCCGGCGTTGGCGGCAAGGTTGCGGCCTGCCATGTCGAGGGCCTGCTTTGAAGCGTCGAGGAACGTCACGCCCGCCGCGCCGTTCCGGGCCGCCATGACCCCGAACGCGCCCGCGTAGCAGAATGCGTCGAGCACGGTCTTGCCCTTGGCGTACTTGGCGGCCTCCACCCGGTTGGGGCGCTGGTCGTAGAACCAGCCGGTCTTCTGGCCTTCCGCCAGCGGGACGGTGAAGGCCGCGCCGCTTTCCCGCACTTCGATTTCGTCCGGCACCGTGCCCATGCCCGTTTCCACGCTCAGGGGCAGGTTTTCCATCGTCCGCACGCTCACGTCGTTGCGGAACAGCACGGCCTTGGGGTTGAACAGTTCCCCGATCACTTCGAGCAGGGCATCCTTTTGGGCTTCCATGCCCGCCGTGGTGATCTGCGCGCTGAACACGTCGCCGTAGCGGTCGAGCACGAGGCCGGGCAGCCAGTCGCCTTCGCCGTGGCACAGGCGGTAGAAAGGCACGTCGAACAGCGTTTCACGCAGCAGCAGGGCGCGTTCGAGGCGTTTTTTGATGAGGGATGCGTCGAGCGGCTCGTCGGGCTTGCGGCTGACGATGCGCGCGGCGATGAGCGAAGCCGGGTTGACGTAGGCCGTCCCGATGGGGCGCCCGTCGGCGGCGCAGACCTGCGCGGCCTCGCCCGGCGCGAACGCCGTCAGCGGGGATCGCTTCACGTCCACTTCGTTGCTGAAAATCCACAGGTGCCCCGCCCGCAGGCGGCGGTCTTCGTTTTTTTTGAGGAAAAGCTGTTGCATGGGTGTCCTTTGGGGGAGAAGGGTGAAAGGCAACTGGAGAGGGGAGGGAGAACCCTTCTGAAGAAGGGCTTCTCCCTCCCCTCTCCAGACCTCTCCCCTCCCTCTCCCAAGACTTTCGTAATGGGGTGGGGGAGACGCGGGCATGTTTCCCTGTTTTTTTGTTTTATGAGTTTGTTATAGTTTGTTTTTATTGACTATAAAGCTTTGGCTGCGTCATAGGAAGCGGTTGAGGCTTTATTTCTTGGCTCTGTCATAGTATATGGTTACTTTATATCCATAACATGGTGTA
>NZ_DBMAFI010000028.1:0-45666 GCF_057864385.1 Bilophila sp.
AAGGCCGAGTTGAATGCACTCAAGCGCTACCAGTCCGCCGGCAAGAAGAAGCTCGCCAGCCCTGGGAAATAAAGTTTAAGATTGGAGAGGGGGAAGGGGAGCCTTTCTCCAGAAAGGTTCCCCTTCCCCCTCTCCAAACCTCTCCCCCTTCCTCTCCAAAGACTTTCGCGTTTATCGAATCCCTGTTCAAAGGTATTGCCGTAACAGGCAAGAAAGCCCGTGCTGGTCTGTTCCGCACGGGCTTTCTCATTCTCGTAAGTGGATGATCTGCGTAGTTGATGGGAGAAGACGGACGGGGCCTCTTGCGGGGAACAGTAAAAGGCTCTTCCCGGCCCGCTACAGCAGTACAAGGACGCCGCTGTTGGCGATAGCGACGATCAAGAGCAGGAGGGAGAAGATCATGCCGATCTTATGGCGCATCGGCGTCGTGCTCCGGGCGATGACCGTCCAGATGACGGAGGGGATGAACAACGCCGCAAACAACGCGGCGACGAACAGAAGTGCACCCTGATTTTCAAACGTCAGCAACTCCTGCGTTTGCAACATGAAGCACAGCACGCCCGCCATGATCAAAGAAAGCCAACCACCCCACGCGGCCCACTCGCCGCACCAGTTGGCCGCAAAGACGTAGTAGTCACGCCCGAAGTCGTCTATATTCCGCCGGACGAGAAGCCAGAACAGCCCCAGAGCCCCCGCAGAGGCAACCTCAAGGAAGTGGATCAGCCCGAAGTACAACCAGAAAGGATCGCTGACGGAAGGCAACAGGAGCTCGATCAGCGTCTGAAGGTCGTTCTCTTGCGGCAGCTCCGTGCCCTGCAAGGCCACGCGGCCCAGAATAAGCCCGATGATGGGGAGGCAGGCAAGGCTGCTTCCGGTCAAAAACGCGAGAAAACCGTGCAGCACGGGCCAACTGCGCAGCGGCTTCCACGCCGCCACCACGATAGCCCAGATGATGGCCCCGCCAAGCAGAAGGCCCGCCGAAAGGTATAGGCCCGCCTGATATAGGGGGGGAAAGGTGTCGTAGGGGACGATCTTTGCCACACCGAGGCCCGCGAAGCACACGACGAACAGCCAGTTCAAAAAATTGGCAAACCGCGCCTGCTGGCGGGAACAGCGCTCCAACAGGCTTCTTCTGCCGAAATGGGCGCGGATCAGTCCATAGAGCACCACAAAAGGCAACACGACTGCCGCGAGATATAAGCATACAGGCACGGCGAACAGCGCAAGCTGCCCCCATGCTTCGATGAGGCCCGGCGGCAAAGCGGGCAACAGTTCGGACAAACGCTCCAATACAGACATCGATTCCATGCCATTTCCTCATTAACAGGGCAGAAAGTGAAGCGCGCCCCGCCGCGTCCCGCTGGCAAACCGAACGCCTATCGGAGGCACGCGCAACGATTCAGGCCTCAACATGGGGTCACCAATACCAAAAGTAAACCCTGTTCGCACACTTTTTTTGCGTATTTTGGGATATATTTCTGAAGGAGTCATTCAAAGCCGGAAGCCAACCTATGCCAAAAGGCTTCCATTTCCCGAAAAAATCTTGGATCCCCCAGCGGAGCGATTGCTAACGGCCTTGATTTAGGCGATACTGTCAGACCCGCAGGTGCTGTCCGTACCTGCAAGCTGGAAACGGGGCAGGAAAATCCATATCGGGCCAGCGGCCCGGCGACTGGCAATGCTCCGCTCCGGAGCCTACAAATCATGCATGAGGTACAACGGTGGAGAAAACAGAACATAAAGTCCTCGTAGCCAACCGGGGAGAAATCGCCGTACGCATCGTTCAGGCCTGCCGTAAATTGGGCTTGGAATTCGTTTGCGTGCATACGGCCGAGGACATCCATTCCGGCCACGTACGCATCGCCAAAGAACTTGGTGGGGAAAAATCCCTCTATCAGGTGTCCTCCTACCACGACGCCAATGAAATCCTGTCCGTCGCCGACGACGCCGGCGCCACGGCCATTCACCCTGGCTACGGTTTCTTCGCGGAGGACTTCCGCTTCGCCCGCCGGGTCACGACCAGAGAACGCAAGCTGATCTTCATCGGCCCTTCGTGGCGGGTCATCCGGGAGCTCGGCGATAAAATCAATACCAAACGCCTTGCCCGCAGCCTCGGCGTGCCCACGGTTCCCGGTTCCGACCGTCCCATTTACGACGAAATGGAAGCTGAAAAGATCGCCAGAAACCTTTATGATTTCCAGCTTCAGCAGGGCATCACCCGCCCGCTGGTTCTCGTCAAGGCTTCCGCAGGCGGCGGCGGCATGGGCATTGAGGAAGTGTACGACATCGATCAGTTCCGCTCCGTGTACCGGCGTATCCGCAACTACGCGCTCCGCCAGTTCAAGGACGAAGGCGTGCTCATCGAACAGCGCATCTGCGGCTTCAACCACCTTGAAGTGCAGATCGTCTCCGACCGGAGCGGCAAGAATCCGGTCCATTTCGGCACCCGTAACTGTTCGATCCAGTCCACAGGCCTCCAGAAGCGTATCGAAGTTGCGCCCGGCTTCGATTCCTCATCCATCGAATACGATTTCGACGCGGACAAGCTGCTGGAAGACATCACCCGCCACTCCCTCGCATTGGCCCGCAAGGTCGGCTACGACAACGTAGGGACGTGGGAATGGATCGTCACCAAGGACGGCAGCCCCTTCCTTATGGAAGTGAACACCCGCATTCAGGTGGAAAACGGCGTCTCCGCCCGCATTTCCAAGGTCAAGGGGCAAGGCGACGTCGACATCATCGCCGAACAGATCCGCATAGGCCTCGGCGAGCCCCTCGGCTATACGCAGGAAGACATCACTTTTGAAGGTGTGGGCATCGAATACCGCCTCATCGCCGAGGATCCCGACAACCGCTTTACGCCGTGGGTCGGCCGCATCGACGCCTTCGGGTGGCCGAGCCATCCTTGGCTCAAAATGTACACGCACGTACCTACGGACGAGCCGTACGAAATCCCCACGGAATTCGACCCGAACCTTGCGCTTGCCATCATCTGGGGCGAAAACCTCGAACAGGCCAAGGAACGGGGCATGCAGTTCCTCGACGAGCTGACCCTGCAGGGTGAGAACCAGTCCGGCGAACTGAAGTCCAACGTCAACTTCCTCCGGGCCAATACGGGCCGCATTCTCCGCTTCTAGCGGATTACTGGATACAGCATGGATATCGAAAAAAGAGCACATCATCTGAGCGAACGCCTCAACTATATCCGGGACATCTTTGACGGCAAGCACCCGGAAGACATTGAGTTGCTGCACAATCGCCTGAACGAATTCTTCCGCCGTGCCACGGAGGGCATCCAGTCCGACCCGGACGCGGAGCTCACCACCTTGGAAGAACTGTTCACGTTTATGGAGCGCAAGCTGGAAACAAAAATCCAGCCTATGGACAAGGTGCGCATCGTCCGCCATCCGCAGCGTATCTGCCTGCGTGACATCCTTGAAAACGTATACGACAACTTCACGGAAATCGGCGGTCAGGAAGAGCACAGCATCGATCCGAGTATGCTTATCGCCCGCGCCACCATCACCCGCCGCCGCGGCAAGAAGACCTACAACCAGCTCATCATGGTCATCGGCCAAGAAAAAGGCCACGGCGAGGAATTCCGCAACGGCGGTTCCGTCAAGCCGTGGGGCAACTCCAAGGCCCTCCAGTACATGAAGGTTGCGGAAACCGAAGGCATCCCGATCCATACCTACGTCTTCACGCCCGGCTCCTTCCCCATCGAGGACACGCCCGGCGCGGCGCAGCAGATTGCGAAAAACCTCTATGAAATGGCCGGGCTCACCGTGCCTATGGTCGCCGTGTTCTCCGAAGGCGGTTCCGGCGGCGCCGAGGCCATTTCGCTGGCGGATCGCCGCCTCATGCTTTCGCACGGCTACTATTCGGTCATTTCCCCTGAAGGCGCCGCAGCCATCGAAGGCCGTCTGAAGCCCGGCCAGCGCGCCACGCCCGAACTCATCGAACGCTGCGCCACCCAACTGCACATCACCGCCGAGGACAACCTCCAGTTCGGCTATATCGACAGGATCATTCAGGAACCCAGCCTCGGCGCCCGCCCGTATCATTATGACTTCTTCCGCACCCTGCGCCAGGAAATCATCCGGGCTACCGATGAAACAGTCCTGTCCGTCCGTTCAGGCCTGTTCCGCGGCGCGCTGCTCCGCCGCATGAGCCGCGACGACATCAACCTCGACGAGATGTATATCCGCTGGCACCTCAGCCAAGGCGCCCGCGAGCGCCTTGTCCTGCGCCGCCAGAAAAAATTCCTTCGCCTGTCGCGCGGGGCCTACATCGACCGCCGTCCCTTCCTCAACAAGATGCGCAACAGCATGCGCGAATCCTGGGGCAACATCTCTGCCCGCATCAAATATGCGCTCATCACCAAGCATCAGCGTAAGTTCGCCTACCTGCTGGATGAAATGACCTCTGAAATGCACCTGCTGAAGCGCCGCCTGACCGCGCCCTTCTGCCGCATCCCTCGTGATCAGCGCCCCTCCATCGAACCGGAAACCGTGCGCAACCTGACCACGCTTTCCGATTGGGACGAGGAAAACGAGTCCCGCAAAGGCCAATGGTCGTATATCAGCCCCCGCGCCAAGGAAGACCGCGCGGTCACCTGCCCGAATGCAGGCACGCATGGCTGCCTCGACCTGTGGTCCCCGGATCTGTACGGCGAATTCGCGGGCGTCTGCACGTGGTGCGGCCACCACTTCCCGATGGAATACCAGTGGTTCGTCAAGAACGTGTTCGATGAGGATTCCGTCCGCGAATTCAACGGCGAAGTAGAAGCCGGCAACCCCCTGCAGTTTGAAGGCTTTGATGTCCGCCTTGCCGAAGCGCGGGAGCGCACCAAGCTCAAAAGCGGCTGCATTACCTTTGAAGCCAAGCTGGACGGCACCAAGATGATCGTCGCCCTGTTCGCGGGCACTTTCCGCGGCGGCTCCGTCGGTTCCGCCGAAGGCACCAAGTTCGTGGAAGCCGCGGAACTGGCGATGAAGAAACGCTATCCGCTTCTCGCCTACGTGCACGGCACGGCGGGCATCCGTATTCAGGAAGGAACGCACGGCGTCATTCAAATGCCCCGCTGCACGGTGGCGGTGCGCCGCTACATCAATGCCGGGGGCCTGTATACGGTTCTGTACGATACCAATTCCTACGCCGGGCCGGTGGCGAGCTTCCTCGGCTGCTCGCCCTACCAGTATGCCATGCGCTCCTCGAACCTTGGGTTCGCCGGACGCGGCGTCATCAAGGAAACCACGGGGATAGACATCGAACCCCACTACCACAGCGCGTATAAGGCACTGGCGCGGGGGCACATTCAGGGTGTATGGGATCGCCGTGAGGCTCGCGCCAACCTGAAGCAGGTTCTGCTGACGATGGGCGGCCGCAACCTTTACTACCGTTAACCGCCGATGGGCTTTGGGGCCGGGACGTCCCGGTTCTCCGCCTTTCCCCTTTGCAAGAAGAGAGTCAACAGCATGTTAGATGTCACAAGCCTTCTCGAAGAAATCAAGGCTTCCCCTTTTGAGGAGCAGGAAATCGTCGCCCCCCATACCGGTGTGGTGACGTTCGGTTCGCTCAAGCTGGGAGATAAGGTCATCGGCCCGAACGGTACATGGAAGGAACGGCCCGGAACGCTTATCGCCACCATCACGCGCGAACGCAACCCGAAGCCGCTCAACGCGGTTCAGAAGGGCGAACTCTGCGCAATCCATAGCGAGCTGGAAGGGACGTACGTACAGGCGGGCACCCCGCTCGCCACCATCCGGCACTTTTTGTCCAAGGACGAGGTGCTGCGCATCCTGCTCAAGCAGGCGCTTAACCTCTTTGTGGCTCCCGAACGGGCCAAATATTATTTTGTTCCCCAGATCGACACCAAAATCAAGGTGTCGGGTTGCCGTTCCGTCTCCGTCTACGAAGGCATGGAATTGTTCATCGTCTCCCGTATGAAACGGGAAATGCCCCTGTACTACACCGGCCCGGACGGGCTTATCTATACGGTGTACTTTGAACACAACGAAAACGTGGACGCGGGAAGCCCGCTGATCGGCGTCTGCCCCCCGGATCAGCTCCAGCAGATCGAAGAGGTCGTGCTGAAAGTCCAAACCGAATGGCAGGAGCAGGAATAACATGGGCAAACTCCTCCAGATCCGCGTCAGCGCATGGACATACCGCGAAGAGGACGTCGTCCGGGCATGGCCCGCTCTGGCGGCCTTGGCGTGGCCCCGTCCCCAGTACCCCGGCGAGAAACGCGGCGTGCTGGAGTTGGTGACGGCGCTGGAAAACGGCCTTTCGTTTGAAGGCTGGCCCAAGGCTGTCGCCGATGGCCTTCGGGAAGGCATCGGGCGCGCCGCCGCCGTCAAAAAGGAACTGGAGGAAGCGCTTTTCCAGTGGGAACCGCGCAAGGCCAACGGGCTGAGCGAAACGCTGGAAGAGGAACTTGCCACATTGAACGAACGGGCGCCCAAGCCCTAGCGGGTGCCCTGCAAGGAGTTATCATGCTGAATAAGGTTATGATCATCGGCAGGCTCGGTCGCGATCCCGAACTGCGTTATTCCCAGAGCGGCAGCCCCGTCTGCACGCTCAACATCGCCACGGACGAATCCTACACGGATCGCGACGGCAACCGTGTGGACCGTGCCGAGTGGCACCGCGTCGTGGTGTTCCAGAAAGCGGCGGAGAACTGCTCCCAGTACCTGACCAAGGGCAGCCTTGTGTTTGTGGAAGGCAGCCTGCAGACCCGCAAATGGCAGGATCAGCAGGGGCAGGATCGCTACACCACCGAAATCAAGGCACAGCGCGTCCAGTTCCTCGACAAGCGCGGGAGCGAACAGGGCGGCATGTCCGGCGGCAGCGAAGGCGGCTACAGCGCTCCCCGCCGTCCCGCCCAGCCCGGCGGCAACCGTCCCCAGCAGCGCCCGCAGCAGCGTCAGGACGACTATGAAGATCTGGGCCCTGCGTTTCCTTCCGAGGCCAGCGGCATGGATGACGTGCCGTTCTAGAGAAATATTAGGAGGGAAAGGGGAATCTTTTTCCAGAAAGTTCCTTTCCCTCCCCCCTCCCTCTCCTATCCTAAGACGTTTGACTGGTGGGAAGGTCACACGGATGGAGTTCGTTCCGATGTAGAGGTGGGGGAGGCGGTTTTTCCGTGTTTGATCAAAAGTAACTTTTCCGCATCATACGCGTGTTCGTTGATGGCAACGCCTCTGAAACACGTGCCATCAGATCACAAGGGAGCACCTTGGAAAGAGGCGAGCTCCGTTTTTCATCCATAAACACGAGGCACTGATCATAGCTACTCGACTGGAAGGCAACACGGCGGGCCTGAAGCCCAGCCAGATGAAGGCGCTGACGCGTCTGGGGCAACGGCGATACCCCGTACGGGGTGGATATACGACGGAACAGGCCCGCGAACTTGCGCTCCTTTCGCGTGCGCTCGGCCGTCAGGTTGGGCTCGTCATCGATCGGCAGGGCAAGGTGGACATGGTGATCGTGGGCGATCCCGCGTCCATCCTGATCCCGGAATTACCGCGCGGGCGTGGTGCGGCGGGCCGTCTGCGCGGCATCCGCCTGATGCACACGCACCTTTCACCGGACGGGCTTTCCCAAGAAGACTTGATGGACATGCTTTTCCTGCGTCTGGACAGCATTTCCGTACTGACCGTCAATGATTACGGCGATCCCGTCAGCTTTCAGAGCGGGCACCTGCTTCCCCCAAATGCCGACAGCAAGCCTTACCGCGTCCATCCCATGACCGCATGGGATCGCGTGGACATCGATTTCAACGCCGAAGCCGTCTCGCTGGAAGAGGAGCTTGGCCGCGTGCTCTCCGAAGCGTCCGAGGCGGGGGACAGCCCCAGGGCGATCCTCGTATCCGTCTCGCCCCTTCCCCGCGCTGTACAAGAAATGCACATCGAAGAGCTCCGGGAGCTGGCGCGCAGTGCGGGCATTGTGGTGACCGGGACGCTTATCCAGCGGGTCGCCGACATCCATCCCCGGCATATTTTGGGTAAAGGCAAGCTGGCGGAACTTGAGATTTTGGCTTTGCAGGGCCAAGCCTCGCTGATCATCTTCGACGGCGAACTTACCCCCGCTCAGCTCAACAGCCTTTCGGAAGTCACCGAGCGCAAAGTGCTCGACCGTACCCAGCTCATTCTGGACATCTTTGCCCAGCGCGCCACGACCAGGGCGGGCAAGCTGCAGGTGGAAATGGCGCAGCTCAAGTATACGCAGCCCAGGCTTGTGGGCAAAAACCGGGCTATGGACAGGCTCATGGGCGGCATCGGAGGCCGTGGCCCCGGGGAAACCAAACTGGAAACGGACAGACGCCGCATTCGTGAACGGATCGCCAAGATCAAGAAAGAGCTTGAAGGGCTGCGCCAGCAACGGGCCTTTACCCGTGCCCGCCGCGCCCGACAGGGTTTGCCGGTGGCTGCTCTGGTGGGCTACACCAATGCCGGGAAGTCAACGCTCCTCAACGCCCTGACCCGTTCGGAAGTGCTGGCGGAAGACAAGCTGTTCGCCACGCTGGATCCCACCACCCGGCGGCTCCGCTTCCCCGAAGAACATGAGCTGGTGCTGGCGGATACGGTCGGCTTTATCCGCAACCTCCCAAAGGAATTGACCGAAGCGTTCCAAGCCACCCTTGAGGAACTGGAGGCCGCCGATCTTTTGCTGCATGTGGCCGACGCTTCACATCCTGAACTCGACCGCCAGATTGCGGCTGTGGACGGCATCCTTGCCGATATGGAGCTGAATGAGGTTCCGCGTATCCTCATCCTCAACAAGTGGGATCGGCTGGAGGATGAGATGCGCGATATCCTGCGCGACAGGTGGCCCGACGCCCTGCCCATTTCGGCGGAAAACCGGGACGGCCTCAACGCTCTCTCCCGCTGCATAGAAAATACCATCCACTGGGAAACGACGGCCCACATCGAAATAACCGGGCCCATGCCCAAAATATACTGACAAACTACCCTGCTCTGGAAAACGGCACGCGCCCTCTCCCAAAGCCGACATCTCAACACAAGATACAAAACGCGCCATAGGGATAAGGAAATCCCCTTGATCCCGTGGCGCGTTTTCTTCGGTGCCCCGCGCCGCTCCAAAGGCCTATGAGAAAAAAAGAGGCACAAAAGCCACAGCTCAACACGAAGCTCCAATCCATCCTGGCCGTGGGGCGGACGTACGGCAGGATCCCCTTCCGTATCTCCATCAGTCGGACAGCCTTAAGGGGAAAAGGGAAGGCACGGCTCGACAGCTCCCTTACCCGCTCCCCTTTTCTCCCCCTCCCGCCTGGAGTTCTCTTTGGAGGTAAATCAAAATTCGAGCGGCGGCGACGGCATCCGAACCCGCATGGTGATGCTCAAGCGGGATGCCGCAATAACGGCAAACCGCGTCGAGCTTATGCGAAGGGAGCTTGAGCTTCCTGCGCGATTCCCGCAGTGTGCATACGAAAGGAAGATCCGGAAGGGCTATGCCGTTGGCCTGACAGCAGGCTTCCAACACCCGCCGATCAAAAGGGGCGTTGTGCGCGACAAGATGCGTAACGCCTTGCAGAAACGAAGCCATCTGCGGCCAAAATTCCAAAAACGTGGGGCTGTCCTGCACATCCTTCCACGTGATGCCGTGAACCCATGTGAACAGGATACGCCTCCTCGGTGGACGGAGCAGGCTGTACAGCGTGTCGACGACTTCGCCGCCGCGCACCTTTGCCAATCCTACGGCACAGGCGCTGTCCGGCTGATAGTCGGCGGTTTCAAAATCCAAAGCGGCATATACGGGGTCGACCATTAATGTCTTTCCAACAAAAAAGGCGGGGAAATCCCCCGCCCTTTTAAGCTACAGGGTTCTTAATTCACCGATATACAACTTCAACTGCTGGAGCAGTTCCTTGGCCTTTTCGGGATGCGCACCAGCCAAGTTGTTCAACTGGAACGGATCAACCCGCCTGTCGTAGAGTTCGTCCTGTTCGGGAACCGTCACTTCGGCCCCCTGAACGCACGTCCACATTTCCTCTTTCATTTCCAGCTCGGCGGACTGACGGCCGGCGTTGCCGCCCTTGCCCGATCCGTCATAGAAAAGGCGGTTCATCTCGTCGGTATCAATATCGTTCTTGAGCCAATGGATATACGACCAATCCTTGGTGATGAGCGACCATGACATACCATAATAACCGGCAATCGCGACCTCGCGCACGGTATCCGTCTCCCCGCGCATGACCGGGAACAGGCTGATGCCGTGCATCTCATCCGCGCCGTAGGTCTGGATGCCTTCGTGCCCGGCTTCGGAAAGAGCGGACTGCCCGTAGCCGAGCGCATCCATTATGGTCGCCGTGACATCCACATTCTGGACGAAACTTTCGATCCGCTTCCCTCCTTCAAGGCCGGGCACATGGATGAGCAAAGGAACATGAACCAGTTCCTCGTAAGGCCAAGGACGGCACTTGCGCATGATGCCGTGCCCATGTTCGCCGTTGCCCATGGGCTGGCCATGATCAGAGGTGATAATCACCATCGTCTCATCCCAGAGGCCCTGCTCGCGGATAGAATCAAGCAGATTGCCGATCCACTTATCCACAAGCTCCACTTTTTCCATGTACAGGGCGCGGATATGGGCACACTCCTCTTCCGTCATCACGCCCTTGACTTCAGTCCACGGGGCCAAGATCATTGGATTGCCCTGATAGTCCGGGTCATGCGGACACGGTTTCCCTTCCCAGACGGACGGCGGATCCCAAGGCTCATGGGGATCGAACGAATCCACCCACAACAGGAAAGGCCGCTTCGGATCGCGTTTGCGCCGCAGCCAGTCGTCGGCTTCCCGTGCGACGATGCTGACATAGTTGTCAGCGTCCGACTTCCAGAACTGACGCTGCTTGAGGTAGCATTCGGCCTCCCGGATCAGGGACTGCGACGAACTGTCGTATTCGCCGTCCTCGTTCTTGTGCAACATGCCGGGCGACAGATAATCCTCAGCCTTCACAGCGGGATCCAGAGGCACGTTATGGAACGTCTCGTGATCCAGTTCATGCCCGTTGCAAAACTTTACATAGTCGAACCCCCGCGAATAGCCGTACTTGGGCAGGCGCATGGGCGGCGTATCATATACCAGAGCCGTCTGCACCTCCCGGCACCAGAGCATGTCGGTCAGGCTGGTGTCATTCAAATCCAACGGCTTCCACCCGGCATAGGGCAAGGTGAAACGCCCGGTCATGAGCGCCCTGCGGACGGGAATCGTGGGGAGCCCTTCGCTATAGGCGTTCTCGAACAGGTACCCCTGTCTGGCGAAGCGATCCAGATTGGGCGTTTTCACTTTCGTGTTGCCGTAGCATCCCAAATAATTGAACTGGAGCGTGTCCAGCATAATGAAAACCACATTCTTGATGGGAGACATGCTGTCCTCTCTAGGCTTTTCTGCGGCCATGAACCGGCGTGCCGTTCAAACGCCAAATGCCGAAGCCGGTCAGGGCGCACAGGATGGAAAAAATGGGGACGAACCAATTCAAAAACGCATACGGCACGAAGTCGAACGCACTGACGCCAAGCACTCCCGCGATGTAAAACGCGTGGACGCTCCACGGAACCAGCGGGCAACCGATAGTCCCCGCGTCCTCGCAGGTACGCGACAGCACCAACGGGCTGATGTCGGCCTTCTTGAACGAATCGAGGAAGGCGCGGCCGGGCACGATGACCGCCAACATCTGGCTGCCCGTGCCGAAGTTGATGATGTAAGCCGCAGCCAGCACTGAAGCAACCAGACGGACAACGGAGCGGGCCCCCTTCAATACCGCATCGAGCAAGACTTCAAGTACGCGGGAGCGTTCCAGAATGCCGCCAAAGGCCATGCCGGAACACAACAGCAAAACCGTAGGCATGATGCTGAGCAGGCCGCCGCGGGACAACAGCGGATCAAGCTGCTTGATGCCGGTCTTGGAAACGTAGCCGGAGGTCATCATCTTGGCGAGCTCGTTGAAGGCCACCCCCTCATACACAGCGATGGCCACGGCACTGAGCAGGCACACCGCCATGACCGGCAGAACCGGGAAACGCTTGTATGCCAAGACGATCATCAAGATGGGGGGGATGAACGCCACAAAATCCAGACTGAAATTCGCTTCAAGGCCGCTGAGAATCGCGTTGAGGCTTTCCAGCGAAGCGGTCTGTTCCTGCGCAAAGGAAAAACCAAGCACGGCATATACGATCCCCGCCGCAACGAACGCCGGAACCGTCGTCCAGAGCATGGACAGGATATGATCGAAAAGCGGCACCTCACAGACGGAGGCAGTAATGTTGGTCGAGTCGGATACAGGGGACATCTTGTCGCCGATGTACGCGCCGGAAACGATGGCCCCAACCGTCATGGCCGGAGGATAACCAAGCGCCTGCCCGACGCCGAGCAGCGCCACGCCGATGGTTCCCATCGTACCGAACGAAGTGCCCGTGGCGATGGAGGCCACCGAACACAACACCATGGCGGACAAGAGGAAATGTTCAGGCGCAATCAGTTTCAAGCCCCAATAAATGATGGCGGGAATGGTTCCTGAAGCAAGCCACGCCGCGATGATCATGCCCACCAGCGCAAGGATGGCGATGGCGATCTGGATGCGCCCGAGCGCCTCAAACATCCCTTCCTGCAAGTCTTCCCAACGATATCCCGTCTTCAGCCCCATGAGGCCTGCCAGCGCCACGGCACCGATGAGCGGCAGCACGGGAGGCCGCACCCCAACAATGAGCGTACCATACAGGATCATCGCCACAGGTAACGCCAATGACAGGATCGCCCACCCTAAAGAAGGCTTCTTCCCTTTCGTCTCCATTCCATACTCCTCTCCACTGTCTTCCGCCCGTCCCACTCAGGAACGGTTACCGGCGAGCGCATCGCGCTCCGAAGTCTTTGTCGTTCTCACAAGTATGACCCGCCCTTTACCAAAAGACAACTGACGTTCCGCCCCTTTTCCCGCAAAAACGGCAAAAAAAAGCCCCCTCATAAGGGAGCCTGTCATTTACGATGTCCACCGAGCTTTTTTCCAGTCGGCATACGCCGAAAGAAGCAAGTTCAAATGGCGCGGGATCTGCACTTTCAGGTTGTATTCTTCCACAATGCGCTGACGGGCAGCCGCGCGCACGGGGCCCATGGCATCAGATCTGGCCAACAATTCCGCCGTGATATCGGCAAGCATGCCGTAATCCCAGAAGTCGCACAGGAATCCATTCTCGCCGTGCCGAACCACTTCCCGGACGGGTTCCGTATCCGAACTCACCAGCAGGCAGCCGCAGCTCATGGATTCAAACAACCCCGCCGAAAGCGCGAACGGCGCCGTAAAATACACATGCACCGTGGAAGCGCGCAGCAGCAGCCGATACTCTTCGTAAGGACGGAACCCTACAAAATGGACACGCCGGGGATCGACGGGTACCTCTTCCCGAAGGCGTTCCAGCGAAACGGCCTGGTCGCTCCCCTGCCGCTCCGACGCCATAATCAACACATGACACTCAGGGCGTGCCGCCAGCAATCGGGGCAAGCTCCTATAAAACTGGGGGAAACCGCGAAAAGGCTCCAGCCCCCGGCCCGAAAACGTCACCAGCTCCTTGACAGTGGAGAGATCGCAACCTTCGATGCGGAAACGCTCAGGTTTCGGGGAAAAGAAATCCGTGTCCACACCCTCGTGGACTACGTGAATATGCTTTGCAATCTGCTGCGGATACTGCTTTTTTTGCCAGCTTGTGGCCGTGACTGCAAGATCACATTCCGCCAGCGCATTGAGCTGGCAAAGGTTACGGACGCGGCTCTGGGCAAACTCCACGGCGGGCCGGGGTGCCCCTTGCGTGAAAAAGGTATAATTGGCTCCTTTCGTGTAATACCATTCCGCATACACGGCATGGAACGCCTGAGGGAAAATATCCTGCACGAAAAAGCTGCATCCCCACCGGGGATGGGCATAGACGATATCCGGCTCAAAGCCGCTCTGCTGCAACCTTAACAGCGCATTGGCGAAACGTGAGCCGTAACGCATCATCTGCATCAATTCCCGCTCGGCCCTATCCTCCGACATGACCGGCTGGACACCGGAAACCGTCAGATTCCGAACGCCGGGAATCCGCACATCCCTCCTGCTCCGCTCCGAAAGGAACACGACTTCGTTGCCGGGAAGCCCACCCAAGCGCGCCGCCAGATACCGAAACGGCCCCGGAAACGTATGATGCAGAAAAAGGATGCGCATATCCCACCGATCCTTCGTTATCACTCCATCAGACGTTTTCGTCTGCAAGGCTTCTGACGAACTTTTCCCCCGCAGGCGTCTTCAAATATTCACGCAACGCGTGTACCACATGCTGATCATACTTCGCCGATTCGGATTCCAGAATGTGCAGGGCCACGTCCACGGACTTGGCGTTGCGGTACGAACGGGGCCGGATCAAGGCGCAGAACGTATTCGCAACCGACAGAATGCGGCCATGAATGCTGATCTTGTCCCCATGCAGCTTTTCGGGATACCCGGAACCGTCCAAAAACTCGTTCATCTGGGAAATGGCTTCCACGACGGGCAGCTCAAAATTGATGTTCTTCAAGGTGTCCCGAGCATATTCCACATGCCGCTCCATCGCCTGACGCTCTTCCGGCGTGAAGGCGCCGGGCTTCGTCAGCAGCTCACGGGGCAGCTGCATCTTGCCGATCTGCGACAGGCTGGCCGCCGTGCGGACGGTGCTCTCGTCTTCCTCGCTGAGGCCGAGGGTCTTGACCAAATCGCCGCCCAAGTTCGCCATATACGAGGACTGCCCGCCCAAGTACGGGTCAACGGCCTCAATAGCGTGCATGAACGCGGCGATGGTCTGCCGCTCCATACGCTGGTTTCGCTCCTGCGCGTCGACAAGCTGCGTAATATCGCGGAACACCGAAACCGTCCCCGTGATTACCCCGCTTTCATTGCGGTACGGCGAACATGTGATCTGATAATGGTACTTCTTCGACTGCAGCCACATCACGTCCTTGAACATGAAAGATTGCCCGCTTTGGATGGCCACGTCCAACTGCTTATACAGCCGCAAAGCGGTATCGTAGCCAAAAATCGCCGCGCAATCCATGCCTACAAGCTCTTCATCGGAACGCCCGACCATATGCGCGAACGCTTGGTTGGCATACTGAACCATGCCGCCCTTGTCGGTCAGGACGATGCCGTCCACAAGCGCGCTGTTGATGCCGTCGAGAAGCTGCTTCTGCTGGTTGGAAATCTGATACAACTGGAGCAGCTCGGCGCTTACATTCCGGGCGTTGCGTCCCACAAGCCACCACCAGACGGCCAACAGAGCCAGCAGCACGACCACAACCGCAATGACCGCCCATATGACAATCGCATTGCGCTGCGACAGGAAGGGCTTGAGCGCGGCTGCCACCGGCACTTCCTGTACGACCAGCCACGGCAGTTCGGGAACCTTCACGCCGATGCTGTATACCGCTTCATGAGAGCCGGACGCCCCTTCCCTGATCCCGAACGGCAGGCTGTCGTTCTGCCCCAGCTGCCAACCGGGCAGGTTCTGGATATCCGCGGACAAGGGGAGAAGATCCTGCAATTTGTCCCCGACGATCTGGAAAACATGGGTAACGCCGAACGAGCCCTCACCCTTCACTGCATCAATGGTTTCGCCAAGACGGGAAGACACCATCAGGGACAGCAGGAGCGTAGCTACCGGCTTTTCCGATCGGCCTTCAACATACTGGGGGGCGAAGATGGGAACAACCAGATCAAGAACCAGCCCATTGCTGGTCTTGCGCACGGGCAGGATGCCCAGCTTGCCCGACTCGACCGTCTTTCGGATGCCCTGCTGCTGTTCCAGCGAGAGCGCCGGTGGCGTGACGTCCGTGGAAAGGTACGTCTGGGCGTCCGTGTTGGTGATACGGGCGCGCAGGAACCCGGAATAAGAGATGAATTCCTGCAGAAGGTTCTTCATGAGCGGAAGCTGAGAGGCCAACTGCGACAGATCATCAATCCCAGAGGAGCTGTCGCCGGAGGCATTCAGGAGCGTGGAGAGATCATTGCCAAGCCCATTGACTTCCGACGCGAACAGCCGGAAAAGATCCGCGCTGATCAGACGGTTGGCCTGATTCTGCATGGAATTGAACCAAAGCGAAAGCGCGCTGGCCTTATTCTGGGCCGTAAACTGCAGACGGCGTTCCACATCCTGCTTGAGGGACGTTTCCGCCATATTGATGTTGAACCATGCCAGACTGCCCGCAGCGCACAGCACAAGCACAAGAATGACAGCCATAAACCAGCCCATGCGCCTGTACGCCGCGGACTTGTTTCCCACCTTAGACTGGGGAATGACTTGCTCCATAACGCCCCTCTCTTTATCCGTTCCACTCGTCTGCATGGTTGTCCACTACACGTCCCAGCCGGAGCCCGTGAACTAACGGCCCGTCTTTTTAGGAGCAGAGGGCTTCAAATGCGCCCAGCGGTACTCCTCGTTCACTGAAAATTGCGGCCGATAATGCGAAAGCCGCCTATGCGACAAGACCGCGTTGCTCAAATTGTCAAGTATCCATGCGTCCCCGTCCGAATAGAAGACGAGGACGGCATGGTCAAGATTGCGAAGCGTATCCTTCAGCACGACGATCCGCATCTTGGAAGCGGGAATGCCCAAGTCACGCAGCGCGAAATACTTGGCGATGGCGAAATCCTCGCAGTCGCCCGACTTCCGAAAAAACTCCGTAGGCGCCGCCCAGTAGTCCATAAGGCCCCATACATCCATATCAGTACGGTAAGGCCAGCGATTGATCAACACGTTCACGGCCTTCGCCTGCTCAAGCGGCGACAGGCGCGACAGTTTCGCCTTGATGTCCTTCCACATGCCCTGTCCGGGGAACTGGCGTTGAGCCACGTATCCCGGATTTTTCCGCTCCTTTTCCAAAACGGAAGTCCATTTCGGCATATTCCCTATCTTGCTCCGCATCTCCAGCGTACCGAACAGCCGTATAGGGCCGCCCTCTTTCCGTTTTCCAGCCGGGGCCGCCTGCGCCTCCGGTTCCCGCGCTGGCTCGGCCGGGGTTGCGGCTGGAGGCTGGGACGGTGCCGCATTCCGGGCATCCCCCGCCTTATTCCTGTTTGACAGGAGCGAACCGACGGAACCCCGCTTGAGAAGTATTTCGTCGCCGTCATTCGAAGCGAACGCGCCGGGTTGCGGCAATCCGACGAAAATACTTAATGCAAGCAAGCCCGCGAGAATACCAAGCCACCTCCAGCGGATCATTTACCTTTCCCGCAAGGCGTTCTGCCGGGCCTTCAAAATCGGCTTCAAAATATAGTCAAGAACCGTCTTCTTCCCCGTCAGGATGTCCACGGTCGTCACCATGCCGGGGATGATCGGCAACTGCTCCTTGCGGTATGAAATGGCATTCTTATGCGTGCGAACCTTGACCAAATAGAAGAACTCGCCGCGTTTGTCCTCAATCGTATCGGCGCTGATCTGCTCAAGCTCGGCCTCAAGCCCCCCGTAGATGGAAAAATCGTACGCGGAAACCTTGACCATCGCCTTCTGCCCCGGATGAAGGAAGGCCACGTCCGCCGGGCGGACACGGGCCTCGACCAACAGGGTATCGTCAAGCGGCACAATTTCCATGATTGCTTCGCCGGGCTTGACGACGCCACCCACCGTATTGATGTAAATCTGCTTGACGGTGCCCCGGACGGGGGATTTCAATTCGGTACGAGTCACCCGGTCGCCGCCGGCGGCGAGGGTTTCCTTCAACGAATTGAGTTCCGTACGGCGCTTGCTGATTTCGGCGTTGATTTCCGCTTCCATTTCCGCCTTGCGCAGCGTCAGGCGCTGTTTCGCCTCCTCTGCGGCGGCCTTCGCCTTGGGGATGGAGGACGCCAGCGACTCGATATCGCCTTGCAGCGACACGACCTTTTGCTCAAGGCCCAAGTAGTCGACGCGGGAATAAATCTTGCGCTGCATCAGCGGCGCGGCGATGTTCCGCTGTTCAACGGCAAGCGCAAGGCTGCGTTCGGTCTGGCGTTTCCTGCCGGTCAGCTCTTCGACTTCGCGCGAGCGCTGCTCATACTGCGATTGCAGCAGGCCCATTTCGGCGTTCTGCTGCTGTTCGCGGGCGTGGAAGATAGCCATCTGATCAGCGATGGCCTGCGGGTGCGAAACCGAGAGTTCTTCCGGGAAAACAGGCGATTCGCCTTTCAGTTCGGCGTCAAGGCGGATGATCGAAAGCTCATTCTCCAAGATCCTGTTCTGGGCGTCGCGGTACTGACTCTCGGCAAGCTTGTTGTCGAGCTGTGCAAGCGGCGTGCCCTTTTCGACGATTTCCCCTTCCCCGACCAGAACGGCCCCCAGAATGCCGCCTTCAAGATTCTGGATGATCTGCGTGCGCTGCGAAGAGATCACCTGCCCGTTGGCATGGGTCACCTCGTCGATTTCGGCAAAATTTGCCCAGATCCCCAAAATGAGGAAAAAGAGCCCGACAGCCAGTGAAAGGAAGCGCGCCCCGAGGCGCGGCTTGCGCGCCAGTGCGGCTTCCACCTCATTGACGTAGGGGAGCTCCTCCGAACCGATGGCCTGAGTGCGGGTATCGTTTGGGAGTTGAGGCTGTTGCGGTTTTTCAGATTGCTGCGGCATGACTCAATCCTTACTGTTCGGTCCGGGGCGCGGGCTGCTCGCGCAGGCGGCGCAGCACTTCGTTCTTCGGGCCATCCGCAATGATACGCCCACCTTCCATAACGATGAGCCTGTCCACGAGTTCCAACATGCTCAGCCGATGCGTGATCAGAACCAGCGTCTTGCTGCCCATTACCGCTTTGAGGCGGTTTTTGATCATCTGCTCGGACGCATTATCCATGTTGCTGGTCGGCTCGTCGAGGATCAGGATGTCCGGGTCCCGCACCAACGCACGGGCCAGAGCCACGGCCTGACGCTGGCCGCCGGACAATGCCATGCCCCGCTCGCCGACCTGCGCCCCGAAACCGGCCGGGTTGGAACGGATGAATTCCGTCACCCCCGCCAGCGTGGACGCCCGCAGAATCATCTGGTCGTTGATGGTGGGATCGCCGAGCGCGATGTTATCCCGAATCGTGCCGTAAAAAAGCACCACGTCCTGCGGCAGGAAACCGACCCTGCCCCGAAGATCCGCTTCGGCAAGCTGCCGGATGTCCACGCCGCCGAATTTCACGGCGCCGTCCCTAGGCTGATACAACCCGATCAGCATCTTGCCGAGCGTGGACTTGCCTGAGCCCATCCGCCCGACGACGCCGACCTTTTCGCCGGGCTTGATGAACATGGAAATATCCGCGAGAGCCAAGCGTTCGGCACCGGGGTAGGCAAATGACAGATCCTCAAACGAGAACGAAGCGCTCAGTTTTCCGAAGTCGACGTATTCGTTGTCGTTCTGCCCTTCGGAGGGAAGCTGCATCAACAGATCCAACGCCTGCAGGGACATGCGGGAATTCTGCAACCGGGTGAGAAGGCTTGCGATCTGCATCAGTGGGGCCATCGCCCGGCCCACCAGAATGTTCGAGCCGATGAGCCCGCCCATCGTCATGGCGCCGTCGGCGATCAGGTAGACGCCCCAAATAACCATCCCCACGGACACGGCCTGCGTGACCAGCGTGGAAATGGTAATGGCGAGGTTGTTGTACTTTTTGGCGACGCTGCTGGCTTTGGCCGAGACACCGACTACCTGTTCCCAGAGGTGCAGCATCCGGCTTTCGGCCATGCACGCCTTAAGGGTTTCCAGCCCGTTGACCAGTTCGACAAGCAGCGCGTTCTTCTGCATATTCTGCTTATACCCCTGCTCCGCCGTGCGTTTGCCCACCTCCTGCAGTGCGATGCCCGTAATGATGAGCACCGGGATGGCGCATAACGGCAGAATCACCAAAGGACCGCCGATATATCCCAGCAGGAGCAGTGCCACCACAAGGAACGGCAAATCGATAAACGCCAACAGGGTTGAAGAGCTGAAAAATTCGCGTAACGACTCGAACTCGCGCAGGTTGTTGACCAGTGCGCCGGTCGATTCGGGTTTGGCGTCCAGCCGCATGGTCAGCACTTTCTGCACCAGACGGCTGGAAAGCACGACGTCCGCATTGCGGCCCGCCACATCGACGAAGTAACTGCGCAGGTTGCGCAGCAGGAAATCGAAAAGGTAGGCTATCAGGATGCCTATGGCCAGCACCCAGAGCGTATCCACCGCGTTGTTGGGGATCACGCGGTCGTACACGTTCATCACGAACAAGGGGCTGATGACGCCGATCAGATTGATGACCACGCTGGCAAAGGCCACATGGCGGTAGATCGGCATGTAATAGAGCAGGACATCCCAGAACCAGCGCTTCCCCTTGAGAAGCCGGATGCGGTCGGCCCGTTGGTCAAGCCGGGCCTCTCGCGTGGCGAAGATAGCGTATCCGCTGTACTCGTCCGCCAGCATCTGAAGGGGAACGGGCTGCACGCCCTCCCCCGTTTCCGGGAAAATCACCTCCGCCTTTCCGTCATCCATCGCAGTAAGGACGCACGAACGGTCACGGGACAACAGGAGGATGCACGGGAGCACCAGCGTGGAAATGTCCTGAAGGCTCTTCCGATAAACGATCTTCCCCTCAAGCCCCGCACGCTTTGCCGCGTGCAGGCAGGCCCCGGGGGAGACACGTCCCGTCCCGGCCAGCCCCGCCATCAGAAACGCCGTGGAAACGGACTTGCCTCGGAGCCGCAGCAACGTAACCAAGCTATGCACCAGCGGCGGGATAAAATCCACATCCGAAGGCGACAAACCGTCGTTGACCAGCGGGACAGGCTTCTTCTGTTCCGGCATATCGGGCTCTCCCCCTTTCGGGGGCTGCATCACATCAGCCATGCGGATACTCTCAACGCAGGAACCTAGCGCTTTTCCTGCTGATTTCTGGGCGATTCATAAAGCGGATCTTCCTTGATGCCCAGTTCGGGAAGCAACATGCCCGTAAGGGCATACAGCCTGTACGCGCCGACAACCACGTTGCCATTGGCCGTCGTGTACTCCGTGGAGGAGTTGAAAAGCTCGCTTTCCGCGTCAAGCACGTCAAGCAGGCTTCTTTCACCCAGCTTGAACTGCTCAAGGTAGGCGTCGCGCGTCGCCGTGTTGTAGGCGATAGCTTCCTCATAATACTTCTTCTGTTCCTTGGCCGCCAGATACCGAGTCCATGTATTTTCGATTTCCAAGGCCAATTCGTCATGAAAATTATACAGCGTCTCCGTGGCCATCCTCGTGCGGGACTCGGCTGCTTCGGTTCCGGCCTTGTCCGCGCCGCTGTTGAACAGGTTCCAACGCATGACAAGCCCGGCGTCCATACCGGAAGTCCACTGGCTGCCGGGGCCGCTGCGGTCGGAGTAGGAAGGGCCGACTTCAAAATTGATTTGGGGATGGTAGGCGGATTCGGCCAGTTCCTTTTCCCCGCGCGCGGCCTTGATGTCGGACATATAGGCCTTCAGCTTCGGGTTGTTCTTATCGGCGACCGCTATCACGGCGTCATAATCGGGATACATGGGGTCCGGGACATGCACTTCCGCCAGCAAAGCGGGCACGGGCTTCCCGGTCAAACGGATGTAGGAAGCCTCCCCTTCCCGGAGCGAAGCCTCGGCATCGGTGAGCGTGCTCTGGGCGCGGGCCAAGCGGCCTTTGGTCTGGGTCACGTCGGCGGAAGAACCGGCCCCAAGCTCCACGCGTTCCTTCTGGGAATCAAGGATCTCCACATGCTGCCTCACGTTATCCTTGGCAAGCTGGAGGATTTCACGGCGGCGGAGCAGATCCACATGGGCGATGATGGCGTCCAGGGCGAACGACGTGGCGTTGTCGAGGACACGATAAGTCATGGAGTCGACCGTCGCTTCGCCCGTACGGACGCGGCTGCGCGTGGCGAAACCGTCCCACAGCGGCTGCGTGAGCGTAAGGCTGATGCTGTTGGCCGCGTACATATCCTTATCGGCATTCAAAGGGCGCGTCGTCGTATTGCTCAGCCGGCTGGCGCCGGTACGCCCCACGACATCGACGCTCGGCCCCCATCCAGCCTTGGCCCTGCGGAGCTCATGACGGACGACGTCAAGGTTTTCCTGCATGACCTTCAGGCCGCGGTGGGACTGCAAGGTATCCTCAACGGTTTGCTTTACGGTCACTTCCCCCGTGACCGTTTTCCCCGCTTGGGCCTGAGCGGAGGCCTTTTCCTGAGAAAAAGCCGCTTCTGGCGACCACACGAGCCCCAAGCCCCCAAGAAGCAACAGCATCCTCAAGTGCGAAGACTTCATTCCCTATTCCCCTTTTCATTATGACGGATTTGCTCTACAGCTACCGATGTGCCTTTCAAAGTTCTTTTTACTGGTAAGAGTAACCGAATAACGTATACACGATAGAAACATCGATGTACAGCGCGAAATACATTTCGCTCCCTGGCGCGATCTTGCCGAGAGGAACAATGATCTCTCACCCATTTACGCAGCCTTTAGATCCTCTGCAATGCTTTATTAGAAAATTAAACCGATTAGAAGAAACCTTTTCAGTGTCTCCACTTTCGGAGCTTGAACAGGAAGGGGCCGTACGCCGTATGCGTTTTGCCGTCGACGCAGGCTTGAAGGCAATGAAAGACCACCTCGCAACATCAGGGCACCTTCCCGATGTGCCCACCCCGCCCGCCGTCCTTGCCGCCGCGTGGCGGAGGCGGATCATCTTTAACGGGCACATCTGGATGGACATGCTTTCACGCAGGAGCCAGCTTGCGAGGGACGACTCGCCGGAAACGCTCCGGGCAAGCATGGAAGAGCTGGAATCCCGTTTCCTCCCCGAACTCATCCGCCTTCGGGACTGGCTCATCCAGCATCCTTGCTCCGGGGAAAGAAAGCAATGACAAAAAAAGCGGCCGCGCCCCCTTGACGGGGCCTCCCTTTTTGTGGGAGTCTTTTTCCCACGGAGTTACGTTATGATCGTTTCGTTTGCGCACTTTTACTATTATTATTCGGGATACCAACCACTGGCCCCGGATCGGATGTGCTGTGCGTAAATGAGACGTTCCGCAACACATTGAGCTTTGTTCAGTAAGGACAAGCCACCGACCTCAAAGGGCCGGTGGCTTTTTTTGTACCTTTTTACCGCCGGGAGAAACCGTGATGTTTGCCGCCCTGACCAACCTGCCTATGGATGGCGCCGTGGGAATTGCCCTCGTTTCCATGTTCGTGTCCTTTTCGGTGTCCCTATTTGGGCTTCTCCGCAATGTGAAACCGGCGAAACGCCGGATGGAGCGCAGCCATGACTGAGATCCTGCTCTGGGCCGGTTACTTCGCGGTCTTTGCCTTTCTGGTGCATAAGGGACGCAGCAAGGACGCCGTGCTCAGCGGCTCCGTCGGGTTCGGCGTGCAGGCCTTCGCCTACGTCGCCACCTACATCTCGGCGGTGGCGCTCGTCGGATTCGGCGGGCTCGCCCATGCCTACGGCCTGCAAATGCTGCTCGTGGCCGCGGGCAACGTCTGGTTCGGGACGTGGGCTGTCTACCGTTTCCTTGCGTGGCCCACGCGCAAATGGCAGGAACGCCTCGGCGCGCGTACCCCGGCGCAACTGCTCGGCCTCGGCCACGGCTCACCCAGCCTGACAAGGGCAATGGCCTTTGTCTTCGCCCTGTTCCTCGGCGTGTACGGCTCGGCCGTCATCAAGGGAGCCGCCCTCCTGCTGGCCGAAATCCTCCCCATGCCCGTCTGGGCGCTCATCTGGCTGGTGGCGATCATCGTGGGGCTCACCGTCTTCATCGGCGGGCTGCGCGGCGTCCTTTACACCGAAGCCATGCAGGGCGTCGTCATGCTCGTGGGCATGCTCATGCTCGTGGGGGCCATCTTCTCCAAGGTCGGCGGCCCGTGGGAAGGCATGCAGGCGCTGGCGGCCCTTCCCCCCAGCGATCTCGCCAACAACGGGTTCGTCTCATTGTCAGGCGGGGAACGGGGGCTGTTCATCCTCTCGCTGGTCGTCGTGACCTCCATCGCGGTATGGGCCCAGCCGCAGATGATACAGCGCCATTTCGCCATCGCCGATCCGCGCCAGCTCAAGAAGACCACGCCGCTCGCCATGTTCATCCTGACGGTGCTCGTGGGCGGGGCCTACTTCGCGGCCGCGCTCTCCCGGCTTATCCTGCCCGAAGCCGCCAGTCCCGACGAGGTCATGCCGCGTCTCGTCCAGATGCTGCTCCCTGAGTTCGCCCTGCATATTTTCGTGCTGGCCATCGTTTCCGCATCGCTGTCGACGGCCACCGGCATCTACCACATCGCGGTGTCCGCCCTGTCCGAAGACCTGCGCGGGAGGCCCAGCAGCCGGCTTTCGTGGTTTACCGGCATCGCCGTCTGCGTGCTCGTCAGCGGTGGGTGCGCCCAAATCAAGGGGCAACTCGTCGCCCTGCTCTGCACCACCAGTTGGAGCATCGTCGGCGCGATGGCGCTGGTGCCCTACGTCGCCCTCGTGCGCTTCGGACGCCGCAACCCCTTGGCAGCATGGGCCAGCGCCGCGTGCGGGTTCCTCTCCTGCCTCGCATGGTACCTGATTGCCTACGGCCCCACCGCCATCTGGGGGCCGCAGTTCGGCCTCATGGCTGCCGGCATCCCGCCCTTCTTCGTCGGCTTCATCTTCTCATGGATAGGTTGGATCGCGGTTTCCGCCCTGTCCGAATCCCCTGCGCTGGAACAGGGAGCCTAACATTCAGGGTGGGCGGCGTGGCCCCGCCGTCCGCCCCGGCGCTTGCGGATGCCACACTTCCCCTTGACTCGGAAGAAAGCCGGGACTTCTGCCACGACGCTTGCAGGCTCCACATCGAAGCGCTATAGCGGAAAAAACACACCTGAAGGATCGCTTTGATGAATCAGCCTGAAATCAATATTCGTATCCTGGATCTGAACGGCACGCGCATGGCCCAAACCGAACGGACACTGCACCGCCATCTGAAGCAACATGCTGTCGAGGCCCGCATCACCTGCGTGGGCTGCGGGCTTGAAATCGCGCGGCAAGGATTCACAAACGCGACGCCCGCCCTGCTTATGAACCAATACACTATTACTGAAGGTAAGGAGATCACGGAAGAGGCTATCGAAACCTTCTGCAAGCAACTCCTTATCTGGATCGAAAAGACACAAAACGTCGGCAGCCGCTAGCGGCTTTTGAGAGAATCAGCAGAAAGGCATTGGGAAGGGGCAAGCCTTCCGGTGAAGGCTTCCAGATTTTCCAATCTCAAATCCACAGAGGGTGATAGCCCTGCCCTGCAAAAATCCCGTGCGGATCGAGGCCGTTCAGCGTGTCCGTGAAACCGGATCCCTGTGAACGCCATAGGTTCAGAGGCCGACACCCGCATGGGCACACAAAAAAGCGCGGTATGCCCCGCGCTTTTTTTGTGCGTACCGTCCACTTATTTGTAGGCGGCCACCATGATCTGTGTGGTTTCTTCGAGCGACAGCGTATAGGGATCAAGCTCGAACAGCCCGCCCATCGTATGCCGCGCATTGGCCGCGCATTTGGCCATGTCTTCCTTTGTGATGCCGTAGTCGGACATCTTCAGGCCGTCAACGCCGCAGGCCTTCTGCAAGTCCACAAGCGCCTTGACGAACGCCATCGGGCGCTCGGCCTCCGGCAGATGCCCCGTAACCACGCCCATGGCCTTGGCCATAGCCGTGAACCGTTCGGGGGCTTTATCGGCAAAGAACGAATAGTACGCCTCGGAAAGCATAATCAGCCCCGCGCCGTGCGGCAGCTTCGGGTAGAAGGCACTCAGGGCGTGTTCCATACCGTGTTCAGATGTGCAGCAGGAGGTCGATTCGACCATGCCGGAAAGCGTGCTTGCCAGTGCAACCTGCGTGCGGGCTTCCAGATCTGATCCGTCCTTCACGGCGGCGGGCAGGTATTTGGCGAGGAGTTCAATGCTCTTCAGCGCATAGGCGTCGCTGAGCGGCGTGGAGACGTTCGCGATGTACCCTTCCGTAGCGTGGAACAGCGCATCGAAGCCCTGATAGGCGGTCAGGTGCGCCGGGATGGTCAACATCATTTCCGGGTCCACCACGGAGAGCACGGGGAAGGTTTCCGCGCAGCCAAAACCGATCTTCTCGTTGGTGTCTTCTTTGGTGATGACGGTCCACGGATCGGCTTCCGTACCCGTGCCAGCCGTGGTCGCAACCGCTACGATGGGCAGGGCACCGTTCACCAGCGGCTGCCCCTTGCCGGAACCGCCGGAGACGTAATCCCAATAGTCGCCGGGATTCTTGGCCATGACCGCGATGCTTTTCGCGGAGTCAATGGAGCTGCCACCGCCAAGACCGATCACAAAGTCACAACCCTGCTCACGGGCCAACGCCGCGCCTTCATGGACGTGGCGCAACACCGGGTTGGGCAGGATCTTGTCGAACAGCGCATGTCCGATGCCCTGCTTGCCCAGCATGTCGATGAGCCGATCCAGATAGCCGTTTACACGCATGGACTTCCCGGCGGTGATGACGATAAGGGCTTTCTTGCCCGGCAGGGGCGTCGTGGCGAGATCGTTGAAGCTGCCGGGTCCGAACAGGATCTTGGTGGGAATGGAATAGGTGAATTTCATATGATTCTCCCTGATAATTGGACGGTGCGAAAGCGCACGGTGAACCGACTATAGAGTGCTTCACGAAAGCACGAAGTCAAGGGGCCGGAGCCTCTTTTTGCAGGACGGAATCGGTTGGGGCAAGGCGGCGTATCGGCCTCCCGGCAATGC
This sequence comes from Bilophila sp., assembly GCF_057864385.1. NCBI lineage: Bacteria > Pseudomonadati > Thermodesulfobacteriota > Desulfovibrionia > Desulfovibrionales > Desulfovibrionaceae > Bilophila > Bilophila sp. Next base: position 26,726 of record NZ_DBMAFI010000028.1, read on the forward strand.
CTGGGAGGGCCGGATACCGCCGCGCCCGCCGTCATTCGACCCATGCTTCCCGCAATATGCTGATTTCATATGCATAGCCGGGAAGCTCATTGGGCGTTTCCAGATAAAATGGCAAATGCCTCAAGGCGGGATGGTTGATGATCCGCACAATCGCCTCCAGCCCGATGGTTCCTTCGCCGATGCGGGCATGGCGATCCTTGCGGCTGGCGAAGGGCATCAGGCTGTCGTTCAGGTGGATGGCGTACAGCTTGTCCAGCCCGACATGCCGATCAAACTGCTCCAGCACCCCATCAAGATCGTTCACAATGTCATATCCCGCCGAATACACGTGGCAGGTGTCGAGACACACGCCCATCTTGCCGTCCAGCGATACCGAGCGGAGGATATGCCCCAGCTCCTCGAAACGGCTCCCGACCTCCGTCCCCTTGCCGGACATGGTTTCCAACAGGACGCGGGTAGTCTGCTCCGGGCGCAGGATTGCATCCAGCAGTTCGACGATGAGCGCCATACCCGCCTCGATCCCCTGCCCCACATGGCTGCCGGGATGGAAATTATACAGCATATTCGGCAGATACGTATCCAGCGTCATCACGTCCTCACGCATGGCCTCCCGCGCGAATGCCCGCAGCCCCTCATCAAGCGCACATGCATTCAGTGTATAGGGCGCGTGCCCCAGAACAGGCGCGAATGCGTGCCCCTCCATCAGGCCGCGCAGGGCCTCCGCGTCCTTGGGGTTCGCTTTCTTGGCCTTGCTCCCCCTTGGGTTGCGCGTAAAAAACTGGAACGTATCCGCCTTGATGGAGAGTGCTTCCTCCCCCATGTGGCGATACCCTTTGGAACTGGACAAGTGACACCCGATATGCAGCATGGCGAACCTTCCCGAATGGCTATCCCGTATCAGAAACACAAAGCGCCCCGGCGGTCAATCCCACCGGGGCGCTTCGCGATAATGGCCCTGAGTCTCTAAGGCTTAGGCAAGGGCCTGAAGCAGCAACAGAGCAACAATGTTGATGATCTTGATCATCGGGTTAACAGCCGGGCCAGCGGTGTCCTTGTAGGGGTCGCCCACGGTGTCGCCGGTAACGGCGGCCTTGTGCGCGTCGGAACCCTTACCGCCGTGATGACCGTCTTCAATGAACTTCTTGGCATTGTCCCACGCGCCGCCGCCGGAGGTCATGGAGATGGCGACGAACAGGCCGGTCACAATGGTGCCCATCAGCATGGCGCCGAGGGTCGCAAACGCGGCGCTCTGGCCACCGAAGGCGTCGATGATGAAGTACACGACGATCGGGGCGAAGACCGGGAGTACGGAGGGCATGATCATTTCACGGATGGCGGCCTTGGTCAGCATATCCACGGCGGCGCCATAGTTCGGCTTCGCGGTGCCTTCCATGATGCCGGGGATTTCGCGGAACTGGCGACGCACTTCAACCACGACGGCGGAACCGGCGCGGCCCACGGCCATCATGCCCATGGCGCCGAACAGATACGGCAACAGGCCACCAAGGAACAAACCGACAAGGACATAGGGATCCTGCAGGGAGAAGGCCACGTTCAGGTTGGGGAAGAAACGGCCGAGGTCTTCGGTGTAGCAGGCGAACAGCACCAGAGCGGCGAGCGCGGCGGAACCGATGGCATAGCCCTTGGTCACAGCCTTGGTGGTGTTGCCCACGGCGTCGAGGGCGTCGGTGACTTCACGGACTTCGCTGGGCAGGTTGGACATCTCAGCGATGCCGCCAGCGTTGTCAGTCACAGGGCCGTAGGCGTCAAGGGCGACGATCATGCCAGCGAGGGCGAGCATGGTGGTCGCGGCGATGGCGACACCGAACAGGCCGGCGTTGCTGTAGGAGAACAGGATGCCGATGGAAATCACGATGACCGGCAGAGCGGTGGATTCCATGGACACGGCGAGGCCCTGAATGACGTTGGTGCCGTGGCCGGTGGTGGAAGCCTGCGCGATGCTGCGGACGGGACGGAACGAGGTGGCGGTGTAGTATTCGGTGATCCACACCAGCGCGGCGGTGATCACGAGGCCGGTCAGGGAGCACATCAGCAGGTTGCCCACGCCGAAGACCTTGCCCTGAATCTGCATTTCAGGAGCGCCCCAGAACAGCAGGAAGGTCACAACGATGATGAGACCGGCGGAAGCCAGAGCGGCGACGGTCAGACCACGGTACAGGGCCTTCATGATGTTGTTGTCAGAGCCGAGGCGGACGTACTTGGTGCCGAACACGGAGCCGAGGATGCACACACCGCCGATGAGCAGGGGATACATCATCATTAGGTGCTGGAGTTCGCCGGTGAAGTAGATGGCGGCAAGCAGCATGGTAGCGACCACAGTCACGGCGTAGGTTTCAAAAAGGTCGGCGGCCATACCGGCGCAGTCGCCCACGTTGTCGCCCACGTTGTCGGCGATAACGGCGGGGTTGCGCGGGTCGTCTTCGGGAATGCCGGCTTCGACTTTGCCCACGAGGTCGGCGCCCACGTCAGCGCCCTTCGTGAAGATGCCGCCGCCAAGACGGGCGAAGATGGAGATCAAGGAAGCGCCGAAGCTGAGGGCCACAAGGGCTTCAAGCATGGTCTTCTGTTCCACGCCGAACATGGTCAACAGGCCGTAATAAAGAACCACACCAAGCAGGCCAAGGCCCACGACCAGCAGGCCCGTCACAGCACCGGCCTGAAAAGCCACGTTGAGGGCGGGGGTCATACCCTGACGGGCGGCTTCAGTGGTACGGATGTTGGCACGCACGGAAACATTCATGCCGATGTAGCCAGCGGCGCCGGACAGCACCGCGCCAAGCACGAAACCCAGCGCCACAAGGCCGGACAGGGCCCACGCCAGAAGCACGGCCACAATCACGCCCACGATGGCGATGGTTTTGTACTGACGGTTCAGGTACGCCTGAGCGCCTTCCTGAATAGCGCCAGCAATCTTCTGCATTTCTTCCGTGCCGGTACCGGCGGAGAAGACGCGCTTGGAGGTATCATACGCATAGTAGAGGGCGAACAGCCCGCAAGCCAATACCACGATGAATGAGAACATCTCAGAACCCCGCATATCGCTTTTTAAAAGTGAACATAAGGACGCTCCCCCTCCGCATCGCGCCTTCCGGCGGACGCGACATGCCGGAAAACACGCAACCGAGCTCCCGACCGGAACCGGGAAGCCCGTACGAGGTACAGCATCTCAAAAACACTGACCGTATCAATGGAATCGGAAAATGTTACTCAAAAATAAAGGCACTGGCAAGCAAAAATCAGGCCGGGTACCGGGGAACCCCCTTCCGCCGGAGCTTTCCAGCCTTCCCCCTTGCATGTCCCTTTAAGCCACCCTTCCCCATCCGAAACGATGCGGCCATTTCCAGAAAAAACGGCTCCCGGCAATTATGATCTCCCTCTTGCCGGGACAAACAGCCGCCTCTCCTCGCATAAAAAGGGGCGGGCCGTCAACACCGGCCCGCCCCTTTCCATCAATACAGATGTGAAAAACCTATTTCTCAAGCGCCCTTTCCGATACCAGAATCCGCCGCCCCGCCCCGCTGTCGGGCTGCGTGTCCGTCAGCACCAGACGGTACCCGAAGGAAATGGAAAGCGGCTGATGCCGGTTCGTCCCCAAATCGAGGCTGACCTCAAGCGGAAGCCCGGCTTCACGGTTCAGCGGTCGGGGAACCAGCACAGTATCCTTCGAGGCCAGAACCCTGCCGTATTCGTCCGAAACGTAGACGCTCAACAGAATCTCGCCGTACCACGAAGCCCAATCAGGGAGCTTGTCGACGACCGGATAGGCCTCGGCGACGATCCCAAGCTCATTGCCCACCGGTATCACCTGATACTGGAAGGCAAGGTAACGCATCTGGATGTTCTGGGACGCCTCATTTTTCCACGGATTGCTCGGGAGATGCCGCACGGACAGCCCCGAACACCCGGCAAGCAGCAGGACGCCAAGCAAAGCGAACACGCGAAGATTCATGAAGTTCCCCATCTTGCAGGACATGTTCCGACCGTTCCTATCGGGCAGGGGGACCCGCTTTCCCCAAGCCTTCCACCTCTTTTACCCAATAGAACGGAGAAAGGTCAATGACAGACCCGGCTCATTTTTCTATCCATGCCTCAAGGCGGGCGGCGAGCTCGTCCGGCGGGTAGCTCGGGCGGTCGTACATGCCCGCCTGCACCCGCTGGCGCGAGGCTTCCGACAGGATGACGGCCGCGGCGACGGAGACGTTGAAGCTCTGGATCATGCCGTACATCGGGATGTACACCTCGCCGTCCACCAGCGAGTTCAATTCGGCGGGAACGCCGCTGTGCTCGTTGCCCATGATGACCGCCGTGGGCTTCGTGAAGTCGTAGGCCCCGAGGGGCTTCGATTCCGGCGTGCAGCTCGTGGCGAGGATCTGATGCCCGCCCGCCTTGAGAGCCGCGTACAGTTCCTCGGCGCTGCGGTGCCGGACGCTTTCCACCCACTTGCGGGCGGACGCGGAACTTTTCTTGCCGAGCTCCGGGAACGCCGTATCCGTATAATAGAGGTGCAGCGCCGCAACCCCAAACGCGTCGGCGCTCCTGTAGATGGCCGAAACATTATGCGGATCGTGAATATTCGCCAACACCAGCGTCAGATCCTTCTGACGCCAGCGCAGTACCCGTTCCAGCTTGGCCCGGCGGCGCTCGGTGATTTCTCTGGCCACAAGATTCTCCTTACTCTTCAGGCTGAACGCCTACAATTCATCCCCGCCGCCGTTCATCGACAAGGCGGCGCGCTGCGCTTCCAGTTCCGCAAGCTCGGCTTCCAGTTCGCCGAGCTTCTCCAGCGCCTGTTCGCTTGATTCCTTCAACTGGCTGAACTTCTTCAGCAGTTCCGTCGTCTTGTTCCCGTCGGCGTATACCTCGGGGTCGGCCAGCGCGGCCTCGACGTCCGACTGCTCGGTCAGCAACGCCTCAAGCTGCGTTTCCAGCTTGGCATACGCCTCCTGCTTGGGGCGCATCTTCTTATAGAGGGCATTGCGCTGCTCGGCCTGCTCGCGCTTGAGGCGCTTCAGCTCTTCCCGGTCCAGCGCCTTGCCGGGGACGGGGCCCTCGGCCTTCCGCCCGGCGTCCCTCTCCCTTTCCTTCCCGGCCTTGGACGCCGCCAGCGCCGCGCGCCGCGCAACATCGTATTCGGCGAACCCTTCCTTATAGACGGTGATCCCGTCCTCGGCCATCGACCACGCCTCGTCAGCCACTTCCGAAAGCAGATACCGGTCGTGGGCCACCATCAGCAGTGTCCCGTCAAAGGCGTTCAGCGCCTCGACCAGCGCCTCGCGGCTTTCGAGATCCAGGTGGTTGGTGGGTTCGTCGAGCACAAGGAAGTTGGCGCGCGCGAGGAACAGCGACGCCAGCACGAGGCGGCTGCGCTCGCCGCCGGACAGGCTGCTCACCTGCCGGTCGAAATAGTTCTGCCCGAGCAGGAACAGCCCGAGGACGCTCATGAGCTCCTCTTCCGTCATCCGGGGATCGGAAAGCCGCCGGATTTCGCCGAGCACCGTACCCGAGCTGTTCAGGAGCTCCGTCTGGTGCTGGCTGTAGTAGCCCATCTTGACCAGCGAGCCCATGACCTGCGTCCCGCCCTTGCGCTCCAGACGGCCCGCGAGGATTTTGAGCAGCGTCGACTTGCCGCAGCCGTTGTGCCCCACGAGGGCGATGCGCTGGCCCCGGTATATCGTGAACGTCAGCGGAGGCCAGAGGCTCACGCCGTCCGGGAAGGCGAACGCGAGATCGGCCACGGACAGGATGGTCTTGTCGGCCTTGGGCGACTCGGGCCACTTGAAGCTGAGTTCCTTGCGCTTGGCTTCCGGGCGGAAGCCTTCCAGCTCCTTCTCAAGCTTCTTCGCCATCTTCTGGCGCGATCCGGCCTGGCGGGCCTTGGTCGCCTTGGCTCCGAAACGGCGCACGAAATCCATCTTGCGCTCGATTTCGGCGTTCAGGCGCTGGGCCTCGCGCTCCCTCTGCTCCTCAAGCTCTTCCTGCAATTCCACGAACTGGCTGAACGTCGCCTTGCGGAAAACAGGTTTCGAGCCGCCGAGGTACAGCACGTGCGTCCCGATCCGGTCCATGAACACGCGGTCGTGGGCCACGAAGACCAGCGCGCCCTTGTAATCCATGAGAAAATCTTCCAGCCATTCCACCGCCTCGATGTCGAGGTGGTTGGTCGGTTCGTCGAGCAGCAGGACGTCGGCCCCGGCGACCAGCACCCGGGCCAGCTTTGCACGCTCGCGCCAGCCGCCGGACAGCTGCTTGATCGGCAGGTGCCACTTGCTCTCGTCGAATCCCAGACCGGACAGCACGGCCTGCGCCTTGTGCTCGGGATTGTAGCCGTACAGGGCCTCAAGCTCGGCCTGCCGCGCACCGAGGCGCGCGATCGCGGCCTCGTCCTTGGAGGCCGCCGCCGCTTCCCATGCGGACCAGAAGTCATGCCAGTCCGGCAGGACGTCCACCACCCATTCGAGCAGCGGCGTGTCCAGCACGGCCTCGTCCAGATCCTGCTGCACGTACCCCACCCGGCAGCCGCGCGGCATGATGATGCGCCCGGAATCCGGGGCATCGGCGTCCGCCAGCATACGGATAAGCGTCGACTTGCCGCAGCCGTTGGGCCCGCACACGCAAAGGCGAACACCGGAGTCGATGTCCAGAGAGAAGTCGGAGAAGATGTCCCGACCGCCGAAGGCCTTGGAAAGATTTTGGATTGTTATTTTCATAATGCGATGGGAATGCTATTCATCAATCTGTTCGGAGGCCGTCTCCATGTCGTCCAGCCCCAGACGCTCACGGCGCGCGGCTTCCTGCTTGCGTTCACGGGTGCCGAGCGACGCGGTGCGGCATTCGTCCCACTTCGCCGAGCGTTCCTGATGGCGGGCGAAAATGAGAAAACCGGTATGGGCGACCATGCGGTCTTCGGGGCGCAGACGATCCGCGATGGGCTTCCAGCGGCGCACGAGGATTTCGCAGACTTCGACGTCGTCGAAGGGCCCCTGCTCCAGACCAAGGAGGAGCTTGCCGACCTGATCCACGGTGGGCAGGAGGAACGCCAGCGCAGCGCCGGGCGTCACGGCGGCGGGGATGTGCTTCAAGTAGTCCCACGGAGTCCGCACATCAAGGAACAGGGCGTCCGCGCCGGTCACGTCGCCGAAGCCTTCCGCGATGTCCTGACAGTGCATGGTCACGTTCTGCCCCACACCGGCCCACTCCAGGTTCCGCCGGGCGAGCTTGTGGAATTCCTCCCTGGCCTCGAACGTATGCACCTTTCCGGTCGGGCCGGAGAACCACGACAGGGCCACGGTCAGGCTGCCCGATCCGGTGCCCGCTTCGATGACCGTGCGGTTCGGGCCCACGCCGAGACGCATACAGATATACCCGATATCCTTGGGATAGAGGATCTGCGTCTGGCGTTTGACGCCCTTGACGATATCATTCAGCGTGGGCTTCTGGATGCGGTACGGCACACCGAGCGTCGTACAGACTTCGGAACCGAACTGCGCTTCGACCACATCGGCCATGCGCAGGATGCCGTCCTGCGTGTGCATGTCCTGATTTTCATCAACGCGGCGCAAGCTCCGCTTCCCCTTGGGGGTAACAATAATAACGAGATCTCCGTATGCGGGCATGAATTTTCCTTGGTTTCATTCGCTAAAAGTAAAGGCCATACTCCAAACGCGCCGAAGCGTACAGAGGGGATAGCCCACAGTCAACCTGAAAGCAATGGCGGACGCCCCTTTCCGCCTGTGAATTCTTCGCCGGGATGCCCCGCCCGCTCCGGCTCATGCCGCCCGCCCTTCCCAAGCCTTGCAAAATGCGCAAGATCAGGCTTGACCTCTGGGAAGCCTTGCTGTACAGACTGTCGTTGTCATGTTTGCGCCAGTAGCTCAGTTGGATAGAGCAGCAGCCTTCTAAGCTGCGGGCCGTGGGTTCGATTCCTCCCTGGCGCACCAATAGATTTCAAGAGGATACATACCATAGTGTATGTATCCTCTTTGTCGTTTCCGGCCTTGGTTGCCCACTGGTTGCCCGTTTTGCGGCCAGTCTTATCCATATGATGGCGTCCCGAGGCCCTTCTTCGGCACAGAATGACCCTGCCGTCATTCTGGTTTGCCATCTCGAATGTGCGCCCGCACGTTCCCTTGCTCAGGGCAAGGCTCATGCAGCCTCCACGCCCCACGGCCTAGGGAACTTGCGGGCGCTTCCTTTTTCTGAAGGCTGCGCGGCAGCCGTCTCCGCTACGCTCCCCCTTTCCCCCATACACCCGAAAACGGACCAAAGTTCCCAAGCGGCCCTCGGCCTTTTGGGTCCTTCCCCGCTTTTGCCCGGCGCAAGGGTGCGTGCATCCCGGAGTTTGGCCGCGATCTATGGAATTCTTTCATGGAAAAATGCACACCTTGCCATTGGAGCCATCGCATGACGCAGGATCTGTCCCCCAAAGAGATCCAACTGTTGGTTGAGGAGCGCGCCCTAGCCATCGCCAAGGCTGCGGAATTGCCCGCCGTGAAGGCCGAAGAAAAACTCGACCCGTGGTTCGTGATTGACCGGCTCCGGCGCAACCGTGTCGGCGATGCCGATCTCTTCGTGACCCTTTTCCGGGGCCGGTATGCCTATATCCCCGAATGGGACAAGTGGCTGTACTGGTCTGGGCATCACTGGGACATTGACCTCCTTTCCCGCCGGGCCTTGGCTGACGTCGAGCAGGTGTGCGCGGCCTATCAGAACGCCATCGTCGAAACGGGGCAGGACGACAAGTCGCCTCTCTCCAAAACGATGCGCTCCCGGATCGACAAGCTCCGCACGGCTGCCGGTCGAAAAGAGGTGCTTGAGTGCGCGACGTCCATCTACAATCCGCCGGTTGTTGCGGCCAACGATCTTGATCAGCAGCACTACCATCTGGCGACTCCCTCCGGCGTCGTGGACCTGCGTACCGGCGAATGCAGTCCCGGAAAACCCGAGCAGTACATGCTCAACGCCATCCCGACGGAGTGGACTGGCCTTGATACGCCCTGTCCCAATTTCCAACACTATCTGCTCTCGTGCATGAATGATGATCAGGAGATGGCCGACTTCATCGTGCGTCTGCTGGGTTACGGGCTGCTCGGCGACAAGTTCCTGAACATCTGGGCCATCATGTACGGCCCTTTGTCGCGAAACGGCAAGGATACGTTGATGAACACCATCAAGGGCATCCTCGGCGATCAGATACATGCCCGTATGGGGGTATCCCTTCTCATCGAACAGAAGTTTCCTCGAGACCCCAGCCGCCCCGAGCCGGAGCTGCTGGCCCTGCGCGGAGCACGAATCGCCTACGCTTCGGAAGCAAATGCCCGCCAGTCACTTGACCAAGCCAAGATCAAGGACCTCACCGGCGGCGGGTTCATTACGGCCCGCGGCATCAACGACAAGTACATGACCTCGTGGAAACAGTCGGCGCTGATGATCCTGCTCACGAACTATGTGCCGAAAATGGACACGGATGACGACGGCTTCAACGCCCGTACCCTGTTCATCGAATGGCCGGTCAAATTCGTCCCCAACCCGACCCGTGAATGGGAGCGGCAAATTGACCGTCATATGGGGAAAAAGCTGGAGGCCGAACGTTCTGGCATCCTTGCGCTCATGGTGCGCGGCTGCATGGACGTGCTCGCCAACGGACTACGCATCCCGGAGAAGGTGTTGCGCTTTACGGAGGCCCAGATGGCGGCTCAGGACGACATCGGGCGATTCCTGAAGGAGTGCTGTCTCATCGAAGAACCGCCGACCGGCTCTCGCGACTACGAAACCAGAACCCCAGCTGCCGATCTGCTCAAGGCCTGCAACTGGTGGTGCAAGAAAATTCTGGGCAACTCCTACCCGTACACGCCCAAAAAGTTCACTCCAGCCTTGGAAAAGAAGGGGATATTCACCAAAAAGAGCAGTGTCATGTACTACTTGGGTGTCGTGGTCAAGCCTGAAATTCTGGAAGAGTACAACGACGATCTGCTGGAAGAGCAGGAGAAGAATAGCCGGAGGAAGTCATGATTGCTCGGCCTATCCTCCCATCCTCCCACGAAATTCCGGCGTTCATATTTTGTAACCATGCGGTAAGGAATACTCTTTTTTCAAAATGGGAGCGTGGGAGGATACACACCTTAATCTCCCCGTGCGCACATGCGCGATCATGTGCGTATTTGTGTGCTGTGTGTATATCCTCCCATACTCCCATAAAGAGAAAGAAAGATAAGAAAGATAGGATATTGAAGGCAATCATTGGTTGGGAGTTTCATGGGAGCGTGGGAGGGTTGAACCGATGAGCGACATCATACTCGATATCCTGCGCCGCTATGTGGACGGGACCAAGATCAAGAAGGCCAGCGCACGCTCCGGCGGTGAGTATCATTCCCCCTGCCCGAAGTGCGGCGGAACGGATCGCTTCTGCGTCTTCCCCGAACAGCCCGGCGGGGCGCTCGCCATGCAGCACGGGATCACCGGGACATGGGCCTGCCCCCGGCACTGTCAAGAAGGCGGCGATGCCATCGATCTGCTGACGTGGGCTGGAGGGCTGACATTTCGGGAGGCGTGCGAGGAGTTGCGGATTGACCTCCCCGAACGCACGCAGGAAGAGCGCCGCAGATACCGCCCCCTGCGCCCCCTGACCGCCCACGGCACGGATACGTGGACGCCGACGTCCTACGCCCCGCCTCCGGAGGCATGGCTCACACAGGCCACCAAGCTGGCCACAGAGGCCCATGCCCGCCTTCTGGAGACGCCATCCATCCTGAGCTATCTCGCCAAGCGTGGCCTGCCGTTCGAGGCCGTCCAGCGCTACGGGCTGGGCTACATCGGGGGAGAGGACAACACCGGGAAATACCTCTACCGCCAGCGCGCCGCGTTCGGCCTGCCGCCCAAGGAACGCGACGGCAAGCCTGTCCGGGCGCTGCGCATCCCCCGTGGCATCACCATCCCCTGCTGGGGCGACGACGGCCACACGCAAGCCCTGCGCGTCCGTATCCGCAAGCGCAATGCCGACCTTGCCGAGGGTGAAGACAAGTACATCCTCATCGCCCAGCCCGCGCCGCCCTACTCGGCCCCGCTACGGCTCGCCCCCATCGGCGTCGCTCCAGAGCTAGCGACGTGGGCCGTGGTCGAATCCGAGCTTGACGCCATGCTCATCCACCACGCCTGCGGGGGAAAAATCGGCGCGCTCGCCATCCTCACGGCCTCCGGCAAGCCCGACGCCGTGGCCCACGCGACCCTCTCCACAGCGGCCAGAATCCTCATGGTCATGGATTGGGACGCAAAGCCCGACGGCGACATCCCTACGGCCTCGAACTGGCGCTGGTGGCGCGACCGTTACCCCCAAGCCAAGCTGTGGCCCGTCCCCGCCGGAAAGGACCCGGGGGAAGCCTTTGCCAAGGGCGTGGACATCCGGGAATGGCTCCGCGGCGGCTGTCCGGCATCCTGCCCGCTGACGGCTCCAGAGTCAGGGCCCCAACCGCAAGCGCAGCCGGAACCGGAGCCAATGGGAGCTTTGCCCGATGGAACTGTTGCCGCTGAGGGAGAGGATAGTCTTATTCTTCCGGACTACCTTGAAAGAAGGGACATCCCCGCTGACGTGCTCACGCTCGCCCGGATCTGGCGCGGCAAGCCCATCCGGTTCGTCCGCGACGGCAACGGCGGCTGGGAATGGCGCTATGACCACAGGTGGGCGGCGGCACATCCGGATGACATGCAGGCGTTCATGAGCTTCCAAAGCGAGTCCGCCGCTATATGGGATTGGCTGTCAGGGCATAGGGATTATGAGATAACTTCACGGAACTTTTTGTCTATCTGGGGCTAATATGGCATCACTCACTATCGAACAATGGCCAATCGGACGGCTTATCCCCTACGAAAACAACCCTCGGAAAAACGACGACGCCGTGCCGCGCATGGTGACCGTTATCCGCGAATTCGGCTTCCGCGTTCCCGTGCTGGCCAAAAGTACCGGCGACCTCGTTGATGGGCACCTCCGGCTCAAGGCGGCGATGGCTCTGGGGCTGGACACCGTGCCGGTCATCACCGTGGACGACATGTCTCTGGAACAGGTGCGGGCCTTCCGCATCATGATCAACCGCTCGGCAACGTGGGCTGACTGGGACAACGAAGCACTCTTGCGCGAACTGCAAGCCCTGCAGCTCGCCTCATACGATCTCAGTCTGACCGGCTTTGACCAGCGCGAGCTGGACGAAATGCTCATGCAACTCGACGGGGGCACGGATAAAGACCCTGACGATATCCCCGAGCCTCCGGATGAACCGCAGGTACGCGACGGCGAAGTGTGGCTATTGGGTCGTCATCGGCTCATGTGCGGCGACTCGACCAGCCGTGCGGACATGCGCCGCTTGATGGGAGAGGAGCTCGCCGACATGATCTGGACGGACCCGCCCTACAACGTCGACTACAGCGGCAAGGCTGGCAAAATCAAGAACGACAAGATGTCCGCCGTCGACTTCGACCAGTTCCTGCTGGCCGTTCACCGTGTCATGTTCGAAACGGTGCGCCCGGGCGGCGGGGTTTACGTCGCGCACTCCGAAGCCGGAGACGGCATGGCCTTCCGCCGGGCGTTCATCCAGTCCGGCTTCAAGCTGGCCGCCTGCCTTATCTGGCGCAAGCAAAGCGCTGTGCTGGGCCGTGGCGACTACCATTTCCAGCATGAGCCGATCCTCTACGGCTGGCGTCCCGGGGCCGCGCATCGCTGGTACGGCAACCGCAAGCAGAAGACGATCTACGAATCCTGCCTCGACGCGCTGACGCCGATGGCCGACGGCAGCTGGCAGCTCATGATTGACGGAAAGCTCTACCGGCTGCGTGGGGAAGCCTTATCCATCGAAGAACTGGCCAGCTCAATCATCTCCGTCCCCAAGCCCGCCAAGTCCGATCTGCACCCCACGACAAAGCCGGTGGCGCTCATCGAGCGCATGGTGGCCAACTCGTCTCCGGCCAAAGGGCTGGTGCTGGACCCGTTCGGCGGCTCCGGCTCGACGCTGATGGCCTGTGAGCTGTTGGGCCGCAGCTGCCGCACGATGGAACTGGACCCGCGCTTCGCCGAAGTTATCATCCGCCGCTGGCAGGACTACACCGGCGGACAAGCCCTGCGCGAAGCTGACGGCGCAACACTGGGGGCGGCATGATATCCAAAACGGCATACGAACAAAAACGGAAATTTTCCGCCCAAATTCGTGTGCGTTTCAACACGACGACAACGCGCATCGAGTTGGCCGACGCCACCCCATTCGGCGGCCCCACCGGAACGTACCGCATGCGCGTCGACCGGCGCTGGTGCGATGCCGCCGACGGCGCGCCGTGGTTCATCAACCGGCAAGACCTCGGAACGCTCATCACAAGAATCGCTATGGGCACCTTTGCCGAGCCGTCACCGCGGCCGGAGCTGACGGCACGGCAACGTGTGCGGGCCTTTTCTGGAATAGCCGAGGACGGAACTCGGAAATACGAGCTGACATGGACGCTCACGCCGCCGATCCTCGGCGCGGATGGGCGCTGGCACATCGCTGTAAATTCTTACCGCTCAGGCCCCGTCTTTTTACAGTGTGACGATGTCGAACCAGTAACTATGAGGAACAACAATGAAAAATGAATTGTGGAACGGCCTGCCCGTTGTAAACGGCATCGCCGGAAAAGGCATCCGTTTTGAGCGCATCCGGCGCATCACGGGTTATCTCGTCGGCACCGTGGACCGCTTCAACGACGCCAAGCGCGCCGAAGTGAAGGACCGCGTGAAGCACGTGCAACTGCACAACTAGGCAACATTCCGAAGCCCAAACCCTTCAATCCACCAAGGAGCTAGGCAATGTCCGAAAATCAAACTACAGCCGCTGGTGACCGCGCCGCGCTGATTGAATCCCTGCTGGATCAAAGCAGGGGTACGGACATCCCCGTCCTCCTGCAAGCGAAAGAGGCCGCCAAAAAAGCGGTCAAAGACGACCCAAGCAATGCCAATCTCGCGGCGCTCCAGCGTGCTACCCGAATGCTGGAGGACGCACAAATGGGCGCGACGGAAAAGCGTGAAACGCTGAAAACGGCAACGGACGTACTCGAACACCTGCTCAAAAACGGCAGGAAAATCAAAAAAAGCAAACTGTATCAAGATATACGGAAGGGTATTCTGCGGCGCAACGCGGACCTGTCGTTCAGCGTGGGCAACGTCAACAAGTACGGGACCACGCTGCCGATGGCCGAGACGCCGGAAATGGTGGCTCAGGAAGCCGAGGAACGGGTCCGCCGCAAGGACAACGCGGACATCCGCATCAAGGAAGCCGAGGCCCGGCGCAAGGAACTGGCCGCCGACGTCGCCGAGGGCAAGTACATCCCCCGGGACATGGTCGAGCAGGAACTAGCCGCCCGGGCGGTCACGCTGAACTCGGGGCTCAAGTCCGCCGTCGAAGCGCAGGCGCTGGACCTCATCGAGACGGTGGACGGCAACCCCAAACAGGCGCACCGCTTCCTTGCCAAGATGGAGGCCGTCATCGATGGCCTGAGCAACAAATACGCCCAGCCGATGGAGATAGAGGTCAACCTTGACGATCCGTCCCTCAACCCCGAACAGGAAGAAAGCTGACGTCAGCGTCCGGCTGGCGGAGGCCCCTTCATGGCTTCCCAAAGGACTCGCCCGCGCTCTTGCGGGCGGGTCCCCTTACCGCTTTGCCTTCTCCAAGGCCGAACGGATAGTCATGCGCCGCCAGAAATGGCTGCCGCCCAGCCAGTGGGCGGAGCGCTACCGCATGGTGCGCATGTCGTCCCTGCCCGGCCTCTGGCAGAACGTCTTCACCCCCTACCTTGTCGGCGTCATGGACGCGGCCCGCTTCCCGGGCGTGGAGGTGGTCATCCTGTGCAAGACGCCGCAGACGGGCGGCTCGGAGGCCGCGCTCAACGTGCTCGCCCAGATGATCGACCTCTCGCCCGGCCCGGCTATGGTCGTCTTCCCGGACGAAATCACGGCCAAGGAAAACGCCAAGGACCGCATCCTGCCCATGCTGCAGGACTCCCGGCACCTCCGCGGCTATCTCTCCGGAGCCGTCGACGACGCCTCAAGCATCCGCATCAACTTGAAACACATGCCCATCTATCTGGGCTGGTCCGGCTCCGTCTCCCGGCTCGGCAACAAGCCCATCCGCATCCTCGTGCTGGACGAGCTGGATAAGTACCAGAACCCGCGCAAGGAGGCGACGTCGGAAAGCCTTGCCGAAAAGCGCACCATCTCTTGGAAGGAGCGCAAGTTCATCTTCAAGCTCTCGACGCCGACCACGGAAGACGGCCCCGTCTGGACGGCCTATACCGAGGAAGCCCACGCCCGCTTCGAGTACCACGTCATCTGCCCCTGTTGCGGGGCCGCGCAGCTCATGAGGTTCGACCAGATCCGCTGGCCGGAAGGCGAACGGGACCCCGAGAAGGTACTCGCCGGGCGGCTGGCCGTGTACCAGTGCGAGCACTGCGACGGCCAGTGGTCGGACGCCGACCGCGACCGGGCCGTGCGCAAAGGCTTCTGGGTGGAGAAAGCGTCCGGGCTGGAGCTGTTCGCCCACCTGCACCAGCACAGGCCGGTCAAGATCGGCTTCCACCTGCCCGCGTGGAACAGCTATTTCGTGTCCCTCTCCGAAGTGGCGCACGCCTTCCTCAAGTGGAAAAAGACGAACAGGCTCGAAGACCTCAAGAACTTCATGAACCAGTACAAGGCCGAACCGTGGAAGGAAGTCCGCGCCGAGCGGCAGGAAGACGGCCTCCTCGCCCTGTGCGACATGCGCCCCCGCGGTGTCGTGCCCGCCCCCCTCAACGGCGTGCCCCGCGTGGCCGCGCTGGTGGCGGGCGTGGACACGCAGGCCAAGTATTTCCGGTACGTCATCCGGGCCTTCGCCCCCGGCGACACCGAGGAAAGCTGGCTCATCCAGTGCGGCACCGCGCCGACATTCGAGTCCCTCTCCCAGACCCTCTGGCGCAACGTCTACCGTGACGCCGAGGGCAACGAATACCGCGTCAGCGCCTGCGTCATCGACGCGATGGGCGCGCCGGGACGCACAAAACAGGTCTACGCGTGGTGCGCGCAGCAGGGAGGCCGGGCCATGCCGTTCAAGGGCGAACAGAAGATGGCCACGCCAGTAAGCTACTCGCCCATCGAATTCTTCCCCGACGCGAAGGGCTCCAAGATCAAAATCCCCGGCGGCGTGCTGCTCCGGCGCGTGGACACCACGTTCTTCAAGGGCGACCTCGCGGAAAAGCTCTCCGTCACACCCGGCGACCCCGGCACCTTCTGGCTGCACGCGAACACAGTTCAACAGGGCATCGGCGAAATGGGGGGCATCCTCGCCGACTACGCCAAGGAAATGTGCGCCGAGGTGTTCAACCCCGAGAAGCTGATCTGGGAGAACCCCCACCAGCGCCCCAACCATTTCTGGGACTGTGAAGTGATGGCGCTCGTCTGCGCGTGGGAACTCGGCATCCGCAACTGGGAAACCCCGGAGCCGGAACCCGCGCACACGGAGCCCGCGCCGATGGCGGCCCCAGCCGTCCCCATGCCCATGCAGCGCCCCGTCCCCCGGAGCATCGCGGACAGGCTGGCCAGATTGAGGAGGTGAACGATGGAAGACCACGAAGAAGACGGCTTTACTTTGGACTGGCGCGAAGCCTGCGCCCTGCTCGGATGCAGCCAGTCCCATTTCTACAACCTCGTGAATGCCGGGGGCATCCCCGCCGTGCGCAACGGCAGACGGAAAGGCTTCCGGGTCCGGCGCGAGGACTGCCTGCGCTACCTGACCGGCTGGCGTGAGCCGGAAGGGTTTGGCGATACGCTTTCGGGGCAGCATCCCGAGAGTTAAATGTATACAAAATACACATCAAAGCCTTGACGTATCCGGCCTAGATGTGTATTCCATACACATCGGAACGAAGGAGGCACCGGATGACGAGCAAAGAGGTCATCAAGCGGCTGAAAGAGGATGGTTGGATTGAGGTTATCCCCCGGACGCCCGGAAGCCACAGGCACTTCCGGCACCCCACAAAGCCCGGAAAGACGACGGTTCCCGACCCGAAAAAGGAAATCCCGCTCCCCACCCTCAAGAGTATCGAAAAGCAAAGCGGCCTGAAACTTCGTTAATCCACGGCTGGGGGCAAAGGCCCCCGCCAACCCCATATATTCGAGGTGTGTATGGCTCACCACTACATCGCACAGTTTTTGCCGCAGGAAGACGGCACGTTCTGCGTATTCTTCCCGGATTTGGAAGGCTGCAACACCTTCGGCGACACGCTGCAGGAAGCCTTTGAAGCGGCACAGGACGCGGCCACCGGCTGGCTCGAGGTCGAGGCGGATCGCGGCACGCCCCTTCCGGTCCCTTCCGGTCTAGCTGCGGCCAAGGCCAAGGCCGAAGCGCACTGCCGCGAGCTTGAAATCGACGTCCCGGAAGGCACCTTGTACCAGCTCGTCCCCGTTGACCCCCAGCCGGAAAAACCCGTGCGCGTGAATATGACCTTCGCGCCCCGCGTGCTCCGGCTCATCGACAGGGCGGCGGAAGAAGAAGGAATGACCCGCTCCGGGTTCCTCGCGGCGGCAGCCAAGGCGTACATCCGTAATCAGGCCAACGCCTAACGTCAGGATAACAAAAATGCCATATGGCACGAAGATATTGCCATATGGCAAGACGCTTGCTATCTTAGCAAACAAGAAGGGCGGCAAGTGCGTCAACACTCACCGCCCCGGCAGACTCGGAAAGTTTGTCGAAGCCTTCTTTCCGGTTAGGTCTTAACCAGATTCAGCCCCGGCAGTGTACCAGCACTGCCGGGGCCGCTTTTTCAGTTCTTCGTGGTGAAGAACCAATCAATCAGACGCTTGAGGGCGTAGATTGCAACGGCTTCGAGCACGTGCCAGAGTCTCCTCATGAGCACACCTCCTTTTCCGGGCCTGCCTGAATCGAGCCGGAAAGAAGGCTATCCTTACGGACAGAACCGTTGTGGCAAAAAGGGGAAACGAAGGCAAGGCGTCGCAAGTCGCACCAGACATCGCTCCCTCCGAGATAAAAAGGGCGGCACATGCTCGGTGAGCAAATGCTTTCGCCTGTAGGCTTCCCTCGAGTTTTTTTATTTTGCTTTTCCAAAGGGTTTTCCATGACATTGACCATTCTATAAAAAAGAGGTTACTGCCATAGGAAAATACATTATTGAGGGGGAAAAATGAAAGCATATCTCAAAGGCGTGCTGGCCTTGGCCGCATGTTCCATCATGGCTTTCGCGTCAACGGCTCAAGCTAAAGAGTGGTACGAGGGGGGCACGCTCCACAAGGCCAGCGTAGCGCAATGGCATCAGGCAGACGAACACAACCGCATCGCTACTGCGGGCGACTGGGTACACGCGACCACATCCAGAAAGTACATCGACCTCATTTTCGACGAAGACCCGGAAATCATGCACATGGCCGCAAAAATGGTAGCTCAGTGCGTTACCACCTCAACGGAAGATATGAAATCCAGCAAAGACAACGCCTCGACCTATGCAGTGCTGTGCATGGGCATGTTGAAAGGGCAACATGAGGGGCTCGCGTGGTTCCTTAGCAAAACGAAATAGAGGCACCGCAGACACTCACCGCCCCGGCAGACTCGGAGAGTTTGCCGAAGCCTTCTTTCCGGTTAGGCCTTAACCAGATTCAGCCCCGGCAGTGTTCCTAGTACTGCCGGGGCCGCTTTTTTTAGTTTTCAAATTTACGAGCCAGCTAATTACGTGAAACTTGAATGACTCCAGGATCAGTTTATATTTGAAATATCATGACTAATTATTCTTCTAGCAAGCAAAAAATGGTTTCGTGAAAATCAGCTGGTACCCGCACAGCCATTTAAATTACAAATAAATATAAATAATTATATTAATTAATACCACAAAACCAGCTCAGGGTGATATCCAGAAAAGTAATATTG